>CAZUJO010000347.1:0-4484 GCA_964619995.1 uncultured Leptospiraceae bacterium | reverse complement strand
GTGTATGGCTGACGAATTACTCAAACAAATTGAAACAAAGACCAGCGACGTGCTCAAGCAGGTCACAGACTCCCTGGCGAAGAAATCCGAGGACAAGGGCCAGGTTTCCGTGTCCAAAATGGACGAAAACCAGCTCGTGCATTACAACCTCTCCTACTCCACGGCTGAAAAGCGAATCTCCGACCACTTCACAAAGTATGCTTTTGCTGCTGAAAACGGCACGGGTGAGCTCGAACAGGACATGGCCCGGCTGTTCGCCGGCGAATCCGCACACCGCCTCCGCTCGGAGCTGGCAAGCCGCAAAGACGAATACGGGGTCAGCGATGCCCTTCTCAACGAACTGTTCAGCCCGGACATGAACAAGAAGATCCAGGAGCTAACAAGCCGCGATCGTTACAACAAAGTCGGAGACGCGGCCCTGGGCGGAAGCTTCGGCGCGCTGGCCACAGAGGACTTCAAGGACATCCGCGACACATACAAGAAGATTGCGGAACAGGTCGTCATGCCTCACGCAGAGCACGTTCACAGAAATGATGATTTCGTGCCGGACGACATTCTGAGCAGCCTGCTCGAAAACGGCGCGTTCGGTCTTTCGATTCCGGAAGAATACGGCGGATACCTCGACACATTCGGAAACACAGGCATGATGATTGTGACCGAAGAACTTTCGCGCGGCGGTCTGTCGATCGCTGGAAGCTTGATCACCCGCCCGGAAATTCTCTCAAAGGCCATTCTCAAAGGCGGCACGCCGGAACAGAAGACGAAGTGGCTCGGCGCCCTGGCGACGGGAGAAAAGATGTGCGCGGTTGCGGCTACCGAACCGGACTTCGGCTCTGACGTTGCAGGATTCAAGGTCGGCGCGGACAAAGTCGAAGGCGGCTGGGTTCTCAACGGCGTAAAGACCTGGTGTACGTTTGCAGGATATGCAGATTCACTCATGGTTCTCGCCCGTACGGAGAAAGACCTGGGCCTCAAACACAAAGGACTCTCAATCCTGATCGCGGAAAAGCCGCGCGACAAAGGTCATAAGTTCGATTTCGCGCAGCCAAACGGAGGCCGCGTAACCGGTTCAGCCATTCCGACGATCGGCTACCGCGGTATGCACAGCTTTGAAGTGAACTTCGACAACTACTTCGTTCCGGATGAAAACCTGATCGGCGGCGAAGCAGGACGCGGAAAGGGCTTCTACCTCCAGATGGAAGGCTTTGCCGGCGGACGCGTGCAGACCGCTGCGCGCGCAAACGGCGTCATGCAGGCCTCTCTGGAAGCGGCCGTCCGGTACGCAAACGAGCGCAAAGTATTCTCAAAGCCCATCGGCGACTACCAGCTGACAAAATGGAAGATCGCGCGTATGGCGATGATCGTTCAGGCATCCCGCCAGTACTCATACGAAGTTGCGCGTCTCATGGACGATCACAAAGGTCTCATGGAAGCGTCGCTCGTGAAGTTCTATGCTTCGCGCATTGCCGAGTGGGTTGCCCGTGAGGCCATGCAGATTCACGGCGGTATGGGCTACGCCGAAGAATACGCAGTATCACGTTATTTCGTCGATGCGCGTGTATTCTCCATCTTTGAAGGCGCAGAAGAAGTCATGGCGCTCCGTGTATGCGCAAGGGATCTCCTCGCGCAATCCCTCGGAGTCGGTTAAAAAAGAGTAGATGATCCAGGTCTGCGGATGCAGACCTGGAAGCGGAGGTTGACATGGATGTTCGCAGCAAACCCGAAATCGGTCTAAAGAACGCAGAGCAGTTCCGCGACCTGAAAGCTAAGAAGATGGAGAACCCGGCGAATCTGCCCACTCTGCCCGATTCAGAACGGCAGCTGGTGGATTTCGAAAAGGGATCGAAATCGGTTCTGGCAAGCCAGTCCAAAGACGTATTCAAAGTGCAGGGAGCACAGATCGACAAACTGGCCTGAGAGGCCTTTGACTGAGAAAACAAAAAAGCCGGTCGATGGACCGGCTTTTCTTTTGCCCTGGCGCGATGCCGGCGATTTCGCAGGCTGCGCTCCAAGGAACGGATCGATCAGGAATTACTCGTTGTAAAACAGTTCGATGAGGTTTCCGTCCGGATCCGCGATAAGAACGGCTTCGCCGCCTTCAATCATGACGGGTCCTTTCAGAATTTCGACTTTCTTGTTTTCAAGCTCTTTGAGCGCGTCGGTGAAATCATCTACGTCCAGAATGAAAGAGAGAGACGCTTCTCCCGGATTTTGAACCGGACACTTATAGCCTTCAATGTGATTCAGTCGGACGGTGATCGGATCCAGGCGGATCAGAACGTAGCGGCTGGACTCTTCGAGGATCTCGAAGTCCAGAAGATCGCGGTAAAACGCCAGCGACTTCTTGAGATCGGAGGATCCGATGGAAATATGGTGAAGTCCTTCCAGGAGAATCATGCTATCCCCCGCATCCCGTCAGGATTGACGCAGGCTTTGGCCGGGCAACGATTTTCCGGAAAGAACCTGTCAAGATTTTGCGGGCGGCGTCGATTGAAGGAATACATGGGCCGATTTCTCCTATTCCTGGTGCTTGCGCCGGGCTGGCTTGCTGCAGGGCCCGTCCGCTTTGAATTCAAATTCGCAAAAGACGATGTCGTCGCAGTGGATAAATACCAGGACATCCGCGTGCAGGAACAGGGCGGACAGCAGAGCCGCGAAGAAAAGAATCGAATCGTTTTGAAAGTGACGGAAGCGGGACCGGACGGCGCCGTCATGGAAGGGGCTTTCAACACCTACAGTCGATCGCCGCGGCTCGTGGGGGAATACAGACGCGATCGCGATTTCAGCTCGCGCTTCCTGTTCAAAAAGAACGGCGAAAACATTGTCACCGACGAATACATCATGCCGAACTTGCGCAGTCTGCCCTCGTTCCCGGACCGAGAGATTTCGCCCGGCGAAAAGTGGCAGTCCGCAGCGCTCGAAACGATGGATTTCACAGATGCGCCCGGCGCAAAAATCCGGATCCCGCTTTCGGTTGCGTATCAATTTGCCGGCACGAGCGCTCTGCCCGAGGCTTCCGGAATCAAGCAGGATGCGCCTGAAATCCAGTATGTTTACACATTTCGCAAAGCCGTGAACGATCCGAGACTGCCGTTCACGATGATTGTGGGCCACTCGGCAGACCGGCTCTGGTTCGATACGGCAGGCGGCATGCCGATCTTTGACACGAACCGGCTCACGTATACGTTCTACCTTCGCGGAGGCGGACTCCTTCGCATGTCCTACCGAATTGACTCCTGGTGGAAGCGCACGCGGCGCACAACGCGCGAAGACAAGCAGGACATTGCATCCGATGTGAACAAGCAGATCGGCGATACTCCGAACATTACAGTACGCCCGACCGACGAAGGCGTCGCTCTTGATCTGAATTCAATTCTCTTTGACCTGGATTCCTCGCAGCTCACGCCGCAAGCGAAGGCTGATCTGGACAAAATCGCGGAAATCCTCAAGAAATACCCGGATAAAGAGATCCGCGTTTCCGGTCACACAGACTCAACGGGAAGCGCTTCACACAACCGAAGGCTGTCCGAAGACAGAGCGCGCTCAGTGGTGCGAAACCTGGGCGGACGTACCGGCCTCGACCCGAAACGATTCTCCTACCGCGGTTACGGCGCAGACAAGCCCGTTGCGGAGAATTCAACGGAAGAAGGCCGCGCGAAAAACCGCAGGGTTGAGATTCTCATCGTTACGGATTGATTCTATCTGCACAGCCGCCAACCGCTGTGCTCCTGGCCCGGCCGCTACTCAACGATCGGCGTCGATTCTAGAAGCGAAAGCGCCTGCTCCGCCATCAGGTTTGGCAGAAGCCGTACGAGACCGCGGGAGTTGAAATAGGCGTTCTTCAGAACGCGCAATTTGTAGCGCTCGCAGAAATCTTCGAAGTCTTCCACAGAGAAATAGTGAATGTTCGGGCTTGTATACCAGGTATGCGGAAGCGCCGCTGTGACCGGCGAGCGGCCGCTGAACATGATCTGCAGCCGCACGTGAAAGTACGCGAAGTTAGTATAGGCGATGATGACTTTCTTGCCCACGCGGTAGGCTTCGCGGAGCAGCTCGAGCGGAGTTCCGATTTCCTGAAACGTGCCGAGCAGGAGAACATAGTCAAACGACTGGACCCCGTACTGATCGAGTCCGTCCATGATGTCGCCCTGGTGAACCACCAGGCCCTTTTCAATGCATCGCGCCACAAGCTCGGGCTCTTTTTCGACCCCGACGCCCTGCACTCGCTTTGATTTCACGAGCCGCGCAAGGAAACTGCCGTCGCCGGTGCCGAGGTCGAGCACGCGCGATCCCTCAGGAATCCACTCAATCACCTGGTCATACAGGTAACGGTTCATTCATCCTCTTTTCTATGGGGTCGCCTGGCGGGAAACCGAATCGTATTCGGCGTTCAGAAAATTTTGCAGAACTCTGGTGAAGTCCGCATTCTGAATCAGGAAGGAATCGTGGCCGTACGGGGTTTCGAGATTCGTGTACGTAACCAC
>CAZUJO010000346.1:2394-4490 GCA_964619995.1 uncultured Leptospiraceae bacterium | reverse complement strand
CGTCCTCGCGCATCTTTGCGGGGCGCGCTGAGTTTCTTGCGGAAGGACGCGCGGCGCTGTCGGCGAATGTGTTCTCCTGTTCCACTCAGAAAGAAATCGGACGCGGCAGACGCATGGGATCCGTTTCAAATCTCCAGGAACTTCTTCGCGGATTGATCCAGGACGCGGCTCCCTTCGCTCCCGAGAAACGCATTGAGCCGGCGGGACACCGCAGACCCACGGACATCGTTCTTGTTGTAGATGCGTCCGGTTCTATGGAAGAAGACTTTCGCGGGATTGTAAAATCGCTGGCAGGCCTTCATGAAAAGCTGCCGATGCACAGCCGCATTGGAGCGATTGTAGTGCAGCCGGAAGGTCTCGATGTGCTTCCTCTCTCGGAGTCCTGGTCAAAAATGATTTCTGTCCTCGATGGAAAGAAGCCCGCAGGCGAAGTGAGCACGAAACAGATTGAAGACGCCCTCGGTGTTGTCGAAAATTTCCGGGACTGGAAAGGAGACCGTAAGCTTCTCGTCTGCTTCGATGCTGCAAGCAACCGCCGAATGAATGGAGTTGAGAGCCGGCTGCGAAGACTGGCCGGCAAAGGGATCGACATCAGTCTGTTTCAACTGCAGGGACAGTCGCCGAAAGATCAGTCGGAGATCCGCAGACTGTCCAACATGCTCCGTCTGACTTCTCCGGCCGTGGCGTACGGGCGTCGCGCGGGTTTCGTGGAAGGCTTTTCTATTTTTCTGATCCAGTACGGCGGCCGCTACTATCGCGCCGACCGCGACGTTTCCGCGGAAATCCTCTCCGGCACGCTCGATACGGAGCGCCTGGTTCCGGTTGAAACGATTCACTATACGGAAGAAGAACTCCAGCTGAAAAATCTGCCGCAGGCTTATGCGAAGCATGAAAACCTCAGGCTCGTGGGCACGGGACCTGTGATCTCCGGAATCGAAGTGCGCGTGCGAAATGCCGTGGAAGTGCGCGGCGAGGAATCTGCAAGCACCTACAGGGCTCTCGTCAAGCATGAAGGCCAGGGGATGTGGATTCGCATTGCAGATGAAAGTGTGGCCCGCTCGCTGAAAAAATGGAAGGGCCAGAAACTCTATATTGGACTTTCTTTTACGAAAGAAGGACGCGAACTTTTCAACGATCCTCTGCGCGTATTCCCGAAAAGCCAGGGAGATGTGACCAGTCTCTTGATCACGACGAAAGAAAACCTGCAGAGGTCGCCTCGAGTTTCACCGGAGGATACGCACTTCCTCCTGGTGGAGGCCGTGGATGTTCAGTCCCCTGAATCTGAGGATCTGCGCCGATCAAAATGACTGATCTTGAACGAACTCCTGCTGTTCCCGCCGTTACGCGGGAACTTCCACCCCTGGCAGCCGGCCTCGTGCACGAGGTCAAGAATCCCCTCGCGGCCATCCACCTTCACCTGCAGCTCCTCGAATCCTACATTGCGCAGGTTCGCGACCCGGATCTTCGCGAAAAGATGCAGGGAAAAGCGCGCGTCATCAAAACAGAAATCATGAACCTCAACAGCACGCTGCAGGATTTCCTGCGGGCGCTGCGCGAAGAGCGCGTGGAAAAGCAGATCGGCGATCTGAACAAAGTCGTGCGCGAAGTCATCGAGCTGCTTGAACCGCAGGCGAAACAGGGCGACATCCTTCTCGCGTTTCACCCGGGCCCGGTCAGCGATTCGACGGTCTTCGAGCCGACTTTCGTAAAACAGATACTTGTAAATCTTATACTGAATTCCGTGCAGGCATTTGAGAGCGCCCGAGAGCAGAGAAACAAAAGCATCCTCGTCGAGACCGGTATGGAAGGAAAGAATGCGTTCTTCCGCGTGCGCGACAATGGGCCCGGAATTCCGCCAGAAGTGCAGGCCAGAATCTTTGAACCTTTCTTTTCTACAAAAGAGGAAGGAAGCGGCCTCGGACTCTCGCTGGTTCAGAAGATGACGGGTGAAATGGGAGGGGATGTGCGCGTTCATTCCGTTCCTGACCATGGAGCAGAGTTCACCATCGTTCTTGGCCGAACGGCTTGACACAGAGCGCGCAACCGTGACGCTTCCTCGGGCCCATGACGAACATCCTCATCATCGAAGACGATAA
>CAZUJO010000346.1:0-2384 GCA_964619995.1 uncultured Leptospiraceae bacterium | reverse complement strand
TTCGTACCTCGACGACGCCGCTCTCGTGAGCGTAGAGCCAGCGCGCTGCGCTCGAAGAGTTCCTTACGGACTATCTTGGAAAGAAAGGCCAGGTATTCGCCGCGCCCGACCTTGAGACAGCGCGCACCGTGTTTCGCGACCGGCGGATCCAGCTGGTGGTCACCGACCTCATGCTTCCGGACGGAACCGGAATTGAATTCGTAAAAGAAATTCAGGAAACCTGTACCCCGGTGCTCCTTCTGACCGGACAGCCCTCCATAGAAACGTCCATCGAGGCAATTCGCGCGGGAGCGTCCGACTATCTGATCAAGCCCGTCGATCTCTCGCATCTGCAGGTGAAGATCGCTTCGCTCCTTGAGAATTCCGAGCTGAAAGCAGAGAACCGAATGCTGAAAGAGCGGATCAAAGAGAGTTTCAGCGCGAAGAATGTCGTCGGGAACGCCCAGGTTATGAAACCCCTGCTCGATCGGATTCGCCAGGTCGCGCCGACCGATGTTACGGTCCTTCTGGAAGGAGAAAGCGGAACGGGCAAAGAACTCTTCGCAAACCTGCTGCATGAGAATTCGCCGCGCGCAGACAAGCCATTCATCAAAGTAAACTGCGGCGCGCTTACGAAGACGATTCTCGAAAGCGAACTGTTCGGAGCGGTGAAAGGAGCCTACACGGGCGCCGACCGGGACCGCGCGGGATATTTCGAAAGCGCAAACGGCGGAACCATCTTCCTCGATGAAATCGGAGAAATGGATCTCGAAAGTCAGGTTCGCCTCCTGCGCGTGATCGAGGAACGCGAAGTCATGCGCGTCGGCTCAACGAAAGCGGTCAAGGTCGATGTGCGAGTGGTCGCCGCGACCAACAGGTCTCTGCAGCGCGAAGTAGACGAAGGCAAGTTTCGTGAAGATCTTTATTATCGTCTGGCCGTGATCCGGCTCGAACTGCCTCCTCTGCGCATGCGCCGCGAAGACATTCCACTTTTGTTCAATCACTTTGTGCACCAGTTCAACGAGAAGTACGAAAAGTCTGTGACGCGAATCTCGCCCGAGCTCCTTCATTTCTTCCAGCAGTACGACTGGCCGGGAAACATTCGTCAGTTTCGCAACGTGCTCGAAGGAATGGTCGTGCTTGCATCCGACGATGTTCTCAACGTCGCCGATCTTCCGCCGGAGCTTGCCCGGCCGAAGCAGCGAAAGGCAGACCGCAAACTGCTCGATTCCATTCTCCCCGGAATCTCGATGGATGACTATGAACGAGCTGTGATTCTCAAGAATCTCGCGTACACAGGCGGCAACCGTGAAAAGGCCGCAAAGCTTCTGGGACTTTCGGAACGAACGCTGTACCGCAAAATCAAAGACTACGATATGGAAAGCGACGCAGATCAGGCGGGAAGGAATGATTGAGTCCGTCCGCGGAATTGTCCTCAGAAAGAAGAAGGACCGTGAGGCTGATGTTGTCGTCAGCGTTCTGACCGAAGACGCACGCCTGATTCGCGCGCGATTTCACGGCCTTCTGCAGTCAAAAACGCGCAGCAATCTTCTCGCAGAACCCGGTTCCTATGTGGAGCTCGTGCTTCATTCAAAGGACGGCCGCGCAAGCGTGAAAGAAGGACATTTGATTGAGCGCCATGACGCGTGGAAGAGCGGCTATCGTCCGCTGGCGCTCCTCTCGTCCGTTCTGGAGTTTGCAGAGGGAGTCGCGAACGCATGCGAAGGGGAAACGCTCTTCCGTCTGCTTCGCGGCGCGCTTGAAGAAGGCGAAAGCAATCCGCGCGTGTTCGATGAAACAGGCCAGGTGATGTTCTTCGCAGCACTGAGGCTGCGCGGACTTGCAGCAGCGGGTCTTGCAGGCGACTTCGCATACTGCGCATCCTGCGGAACACGGCTCGGTTCGACGGCGCACTGGAATGTGCCGGAACTCTCCTTTACCTGCGCGAACTGCGCCGCCGATTCCGACGCGGCATCCGCCCGGGCGGCGAACACGATGGCCCGCATGGTGACCGAGCCGTTTCAGGCGCTCCTGAATACGCGCGCGAACGATGCAGGCTATCTGGAACATTTAAGAAATATTGATCATTTCCTTTCTATCTGCATCCGGCATGCGCTGCCTTTCCCGAGCCCTGCCGCCGATGCGCTGTCCGGAGGCGGTGTATGAAGTCCTTTCTGCGCTCAGCCGCCGTTGTTCTCTCCGCGGTCCTGCTGCTTGCCGGTCTGATCGGCCGCATTTCGCGCTCAAAATGGACAGAACCAATGGAGGCAGCAAAAAAAATGCTGGTTGCCCAGGGGGCCGATCTCGATCCTTTCCCGAAAACACAGGCAGAGGGCCATGGCAGCAAAGAAAAAGCCAGGTAAGGCGCAGAAGAAGGCCTCAAAGGCCGCCGGGCCAAAGGGCAC
>CAZUJO010000345.1:0-4491 GCA_964619995.1 uncultured Leptospiraceae bacterium | reverse complement strand
GCTTCAATCTGGCGAGCCGTCAGGCGGCCAGAATCGAGCGCCTTCAGTCCGTACTCACCGAAAGAGACGCTGCTCCCGCGATGTGCCAGACCTCTGAGGCGGCCTCTCTGTCTTTTACGATACTTTACTCTTTGCGGCGCCAGCATATGCTATTCCATCAACCTGTTTTTCTCTTCACGGCGTAATCATCTTCCTCGGCTTTTTCCAGGCCGGGGAGAGCATCACCGTGGTAGGTCCAGACCTTAACACCGATCTGGCCGTAAGTAGTCCGAGCTTCTGCGTGTGCGTAGTCGACGCGGGCGCGAAGCGTATGCAGCGGAACTCGTCCGTCTTTGTACTGCTCCTGGCGAGCCATGTCCGCTCCATTCAAGCGGCCCGATACCATGATCTTTACGCCTTCCACTCCGCCGCGCATAGCGCCGCGAAGCGCCTGCTTCATTACGCGACGGAAGGGCATACGCTGTTCGAGCTGCTGAGCGATCGACTCGCCGATCGTCTGCGCAATCGTTTCCGGCTTCTTTACTTCAACAATGCTGATGTTCAGAGGCTTTGCGATCTTCTTGCGCATCTCAGCTTTGAGAGCTTCAATCGAAGCGCCTTTTGGGCCGATCACCGTGCCGGGGCGAACCGTATGGATATTAATGCCGATTTTCTCCGGGAAACGCTCAATGACGATCTTTACGATGCCAGCGCGCTTGAAGCGCTGCTGAACCATCTTGCGGATCATCAGGTCCTCGTGGAGATTCTGCTTATATGTTTCCTTTGCGAACCAGACCGAATCCCAGGTCCGATTGATTCCTACGCGAAGGCCGACTGGATTTACTTTCTGACCCATTGATTCCTCACTCGTTGCTCAAAACTACAGTAATGTGACTCATGCGCTTCAAACGGCGCATCCCGCGTCCGCGCGCGCGCGGGCGAAAGCGTTTCAGAGTCGGTCCCATATCAACGTAGATCTTCTTAATAAAGAGATCTTCTTCGCGGAGATCCTTTTGCAGAGAAACCGCATTGCTGCGCGCCGACTTCAGCACTTTCTCGATGTAACGCGATCCCTTGCGAGGGATGAAGCGCAGGAGATCCATTGCTTCCGGATAGCTGTATCCGCGAATTTCGTCAGCAACCAGCCGGATCTTCCGGGGCGCCGACAGCAGGAATTTACCAGTGGATTTCGATTCCATTATTATGCTCCGGGCTTCGCCTTCACTTTCTTGTCGAGGCTCGTATGCCCGCGGAACGTGCGAGTCGGGGCAAATTCACCGAGCCGGTGACCGACCATGTTTTCATGAACGTAAACGGGAATGAAACTCTTGCCGTTGTACAGCAGAATCGTGTGACCGATCATCTCAGGAAAGATGGTTGAGCGGCGCGACCAAGACTTGAAGGGCTTCTTCTGTCCGTCTGCGTTCAGCTTCGTAATCTTCGCCATCAGGTGTTCGGCGATGTAGGGTCCCTTTTTTAACGATCTAGACATTATTCACCAATCCTCTTGTTCTTCCGGCGCTGCACAATGAAGCGGTCCGAAGTCTTGCGCTTCTTGCGAGTCTTGTATCCGCGCGTGGGCTGTCCCCACGGAGTAACAGGATGACGTCCACCCGAGGTCTTACCTTCACCACCACCATGCGGGTGATCGACCGGGTTCATAACCACACCACGAACCTTGGGTCTGCGTCCGAGCCAGCGAGCGCGGCCCGCTTTTCCCAGGCTGACCAGGTTGTGGTCTTTGTTTCCAACGATTCCAACCGTCGCGCTGCAGTTCTCGTGGACCTTGCGCACTTCACCGGAAGGAAGCTTAATGATGATGTATTCCTGGTCACGACCGGATACAGTTGCGAACGCTCCCGCAGATCTCGCGATCTGACCGCCGCGGCCGACGCGAAGCTCAATGTTGTGAATGTTTGTTCCCGGAGGAATTTCACTCAGAGGAAGCGCATTGCCCGGACGAATCGGAGCGCCCTTTCCTGCCATGATCGGCGTTCCCACTTTTACTCCATCCGGAGCAAGAATGTAACGCACTTCTCCATCTGGATACTGGATGAGCGCAATGTTTGCGGAGCGGTTCGGATCGTATTCGATGCTTTTTACAGCGCCCTGAATTCCAAGCTTGTTCCGCTTGAAGTCAATGATCCGGTACATCCGCTTATGACGTCCGCCCTTCCGGCGAACAGCGATGTTGCCTGAATTGGCGCGGCCCGCGCGGTAATGCACGGTCTCAAGAAGAGCCTTGTGCGGCTCTACTTTGCTCAGCTCAGAAAAGTCGAGTACTGTCTGATAGCGCAGCGTCTTTGTTACTGGTTTAAAACGTTTAACTGGCATATAAATCTTCCGTTATGCGGTCTTCGCAAAATCGATCTTCTGACCGCCTTCGAGAAGGACGATGGCCTTTTTCCAGGACGGCATACGCGTCTTACCCGCGCGGAATCTCTTCATCTTTCCGCGGACGTTGATCATTTTCACGTCAACGGCCTTCACTTTGTAGAGCTTGTGCAGCGCCTGACGCACGAGTTCCTTGTTTGCATCCGGATGTACACGAAGAACGTAACGCTCTCCGGCCTTGCTGATGTTCTTAATCAGTTCGGATTTTTCCGTGATGTGCGGACGCTGGATGACGGTATTCAGATTCATGCCGTTTTCCTTTTACGCTTCAGTGTGTAGTGCGCTTCGAGATACTTCAGCGCGCCCTCAGAGAAGAACAGAAAGTCAGAGTAGTAGAGTTCCGGAGCATTCAAGCGCTGCGCGTGCATCAGCTTTGCGTTCGGAATGTTTGAGAAAGATTTCTGAAGCTTGAGATCAGAAGCTTCCGTTACGTAAACAACAGAAGCGTCCGCGAATCCTGCTTTCTTGAGCACTTCAAAGACAGCCTTTGTGCTGAACTCTGCCGCCTGAAGGGCGTCAATCAGACCAACTTCTTCGCGTTTCGCTTTCTTCGAAAGGATAGAAACGATGCCAAGCCTGCGGAGACGGTCATTCAGACCGATTGTGTAGTCACGCGGGTTTGGACCGAACACGATCCCGCCCTTTCTCCACTGAGGCGCGCGGATAGAACCCTGACGTGCATGACCGGTTCCCTTCTGACGCCACGGCTTCTTGCCGCCGCCGCTGACTTCAGCGAAGTCTTTGGTCTTGTGCGTGCCATGACGACGATTGCGATTCTCTGTGCGAATCACTGTATGAATTGCAGCTTCGCTGATGGGCGCCGAGAAAATAGCATCGGCAATGTCCGCTGTTCCCGACTGAGCGCCCTGCGCTGTGAACTTCTTCACTTTCATTTCAGATTACCTCGATCCGCACGAGAGATGTGCGTGCGCCCGGAACGGCACCCTTGACGAAGAGCAGATTGTTTTCAGCGTCAACAGCCACTACCGTTGCACTGCGAATGGTTACCTGCTCGCCGCCCGTACGACCCGGCATGCGCTTGCCCCGCCATACTTCAGCGGGAAATGTGTTCGCGCCGAGAGAACCCGGAGCGCGATGGAATTTAGAACCGTGTGCAGCAGGACCGCCGCCAAAGCCGTGACGCTTCATCGATCCCTGAAAGCCCTTTCCCTTGGAAATGCCCGTAACGCGAATCGTATCGCCCGTTTTCAGAACGTCAGCCTTGATCTCCTGGCCCTGCTCTCCCGCCATATCGCGGAATTCTGCAAGGTGGCGATGCGCTGAAGCGCCCGCTTTTTTCAGGTGTCCAATTTCTGCCTTCGAGAGAAGCTTCTCCCGGAGCGCGTCGAATGCGAGCTGAACGGCCGCATAGCCGTCCTTGTCCACAGTCTTCACTTGAGAAACGACGCAGGGACCTGCACGCAGAACGGTTACAGGAACCAGTTTTCCTGATTCCTCATAAATCTGCGTCATCCCGATCTTTTTTGCCAGCAGGCCCGTTGCCATAATCAGCTCTTAATGTCCACACTGACGCCGGCCGGGAGCTGAAGTTTCATCAGCGCGTCGACCGTATCAGGGTTCGTATTCATAATATCAATGAGCCGCTTGTATGTGCGGATCTCAAATT
Source organism: uncultured Leptospiraceae bacterium (assembly GCA_964619995.1). GTDB lineage: Bacteria > Spirochaetota > Leptospiria > Leptospirales > Leptonemataceae > JAEUSB01. The sequence goes on along the minus strand of CAZUJO010000345.1, from coordinate 491 downwards.
GTTCGCGTGACTTCTTGTTCACGTGAACGGAACGAAGTACGGTGAATCTCTCGGTCCGCGTGGGCAGCGGAATCGGTCCGGAGATCTCGGCTCCCGTGCGACGCGCAGTCGCCACAATCTCCGCGGCCGAGCGGTCGATCAGCTTGTGATCGAACGCCTTGAGTTTAACTCTAATTCTTTGTGCCATGGACCGATTCCCGTTCCTTACTCAACAATCTCAGCTACGACGCCGGATCCCACTGTGCGTCCGCCTTCGCGAATCGCAAACTTGAGGCCCTTATCCATGGCGATCGGAGTGATGAGCTCGCAATCGATGGATACGTTATCACCGGGCATTACCATCTCGCGTCCTTTCGGGAGCACGATGGTTCCAGTTACGTCTGTAGTTCTGAAGTAGAACTGAGGTCTGTAGTTGTTGAAGAATGGAGTGTGACGTCCGCCTTCTTCTTTGGTCAGAACATAGACCTCGGCCTTGAACTTCTTGTGAGGAG
>CAZUJO010000344.1:0-4510 GCA_964619995.1 uncultured Leptospiraceae bacterium | reverse complement strand
GGGATGCAACCTTCCGCTCCTTCGCAGGTAGCCGTGCGGGAAGAAATCGTGACTCCTGGCCTTTCCGAGGACATGGCGCCCGACGCTTCCGGGCCGACGGCTGCCGAACGCGACAGCGCCCTTCATAAGATGGGCGGGGGAAGCCCGGATGACGTGGCCGTTCCGCGCGCTGCAATGGTGGCCGCGGATGTTGAATTTGAGCGAGTTGCCCAGGAGACTTTGCAGATTCAGGAAGATCTCTTGAAAAAGAACCTGGAGATGGCGCCGAATGCAGCGGCCCGCAAATCTGCGCTGGAACAGCTGCTGGATTTCTACGTAAAGAACGGCAATACGAACGCAGCGAAGACCGTGCGCGCCGAACTGAGCAAAGGCGGGAATTGACCGCCTTCTGTGATTCGTGAATCGCCTCGCTCGTGCGGCGCTTGCGCGAAAAGACGCGGGCCTTGAAATCATCCCCCTTCACTCTCCGGACTTCGACTTCTCAACTTCTTTCTTTCCGCGCGGTCTTCTAACAGAGGGCGCGAAGCATTTTGCCGAAGGTCTCTCTTACAGACCCGATCCTCTGGGGCTCAGGTCTGCGCGCGAAGCGATCGCGCAGTTCTACGCCCGCGATTTCGGCGTCTGCCCCGATCCGGATGAGCTGCTTCTGACTTCGAGCACGAGCGAAGCGTACGCCTGGATCTTTCGCGCTTTGCCTGAGGGAGCCATCGTTTCGGCGCCGCCCGTCTATCCTCTCTTCGAACACATCGCGCAATACACGGACCGCGCACTCATCGTTCAATCGGAAGGCCCGGAGCGCGACGGCGAAAACAAACCTGCGGCCGTCCTGTGCGTTTCGCCTGCCAATCCCACAGGGGAGATCACACGATCGTTTTCGCGTCCAGAAAGCGTGCCCGTGATCTTCGATGAAGTATTCTCCAGTTTTGTGTGGCAGGAGGATCTCGTCGGGCACAGCTTCCCGAGGCCTTCCGGGTATTCGTTCTCGCTGAACGGCGCAAGCAAGCTGCTCTGCGCGCCCTGGCTGAAAATCGCATGGATCTGGATGCAGAATGCGCCAGAGGCAGTGCGCGAAAACCTCGAAATGATTTCCGATACGTTTCTGTCTGTGAACAGCCTGGCGCAGGAGATCCTTCCGGATTTGCTCTTGCGCTCTCCTGAAATCCTTAAACCGTACAGGAAGACTCTTCTCGAAAACCAGGCGCTTGCGGCGCAAATGCTGCCCGCCGACTTATTCCATGTTCCGCAGATTTCCGCGGGTCTGACGCAGGTTGTGCACTTTCGCGAAGAAGCGGCGGCCCGCTTCGCCGACGAAGAGGAGTTTGCCGTGCGTCTCCTTTCGAAGACCGGCGTTCATGTGTATCCGGGATACTTCTTTGAGCTTCAGAATTGTTTTGTGATTTCATTTGCGCAGCGCCCCGACCGCCTGCGCGAAGGCCTTGCTCGAATCGCTGATTTTTCTCGCGCGTGATGGAGGCCGGCGGCGTGAGGGCACAAAAAAGGCGCGTTTCCGCGCCTTCTGTTTTCAGCTCTGTTGGAGCTCCCTTACAGCGGAAGCTTCGCGATCGATTCGATCTTGAAGCTCTGTCCGCCTTCGAGCTGCGCTGATTCTCCCGGACGCTTTCCAATCAGAGCGCGTCCGAGCGGCGAGAGGTAAGAAATTACATTCTTCTCTGCGTCTGCTTCCCATGGGCCCAGAATGGAATACACAGTGCGCTCGCCGCCGCGGTCCACAGTTACCTGAGTGCCGACGGTAACGACGTCCGTGCGAATGCGCGCTGCATCCATGATGACTGCTTTCTTGATCTCTTCATCCACGCGCGTGATTTCTGCGCGAAGCTGAGTTTGACGTTCCATGGCCGCCTTGTATTCAGCGTTTTCGCGGAGGTCACCGCGCTCCTGCGCTTCGCCAATGTCGCGTGAGTTCGCCGGCATTTCCACGTTGATCAGGTGATCGAGGTGGGCTTTGCGGTCTGCGAAACCCTTCGCCGATACGAGGATGACACCTTCCGGCGGCAGAAGATCGGCTGTTGTTTCTTCTGTGGTCTCTTCTTCGGCGGATTCTCTCGAGGAGATGCTGAAATCCGGACGAGCTTTCGTCAGGAATTCCATGAAGTTCTCTTTCTGTGCGTCTGGCACATAGGAGATCTCTTTGAACAGCACTGCCATTTTGCGTACGTTGCCAATGTCTGCGTCGCGGAGAAGGGCCGGCAGATCGCTCTTCTTGAGAGACTCGACCGTAATGTTCGTCGTTCCAAAAATCGCTTCGACGGCCTGATTCTTCAGTTTTGTGCCTTTCTTTTCGATCGCCGCGAGAGGCTTCAGGAAACGAAATACCTGAAGCAGAATGTCCTGGCGTGACCACGGCATCCATTCATACTTCCACTGCTCTGAGAGGATGGAGCGCGCGATCCAGAGGAAAATCTCCGGATATTCGCGGCTCTTTTTCAGAGCGCGGTCAAAGCACTTCACCACAGCATCTTTCTGCCCGAGGCGGATGAGTTCGTTCATGATGAATGTCCGCAGGTTGCCCGGCACTTCGAAGAACATCTCTGTGACGATCTCCGTATAGTCCGGCCGCACTTTCAGTACGAGCGAAATGATTTCTTTCTTGAATTCGGCGAACGGAGTATCGTGCGAAAGTTTGAGCAGAGATTTTACAGGCTCGGATTTGATGAGATCCTGGATTTCTGTTTTGGAAATCTTCCGTCCGAGCTTATCGCCGCCGGCAGCTTTTTCTGCCATCTCAAGGAACAGATAAGAGTGCAGGCGCTTCATCTTGTCCTTGCTCTCTTCCTGATCGAGATAGTACTGCGTACAGAGCTGCAATGCCCCGGAGCTCGCTTCGTCTTTCAGTGTTTCAAGCGCGATCGTCAGTTTGTCGTTCCAGTCGTTTGTGGCCTGGAACTTCAGGCTCAATTCGTCTGCGAGAGTGATCTCGCGCTCGCGAAGAAGAAGTTCGTTCTTGTTCTTCGGGTTAAACGCAATGCGTGGATTCTTTTTGATTTCTGCGCGTGCGCGCGTCCACCAGCGGGTCCAGTCTTCGCCTTTCAGGAATTTTGCGACTTCTGTTTTGATTTCAGCGAGCGCAATCTTGCTTCCGAAGCTCGTCAGCAGAATTTCAAGGAACATAGGAATATCTTGTTCGAAGATTTCCTGCATACCGGCCGGATCAGAATACGATCTTACCCAGATGTGTTCCGGGTTCAAAGGCTGAAGGCTCGAGATGGCCATCTGAATCGACATCTTCTGACCCGGATGATCTTTGAAGTCGATGATCACCTGGTCTTTGTCGATTTCAGCGATCTTGCCGACTCCGCGCGTGCGGTGGTGAACGAAGTTGCCTTTGTCGAATACAATGTTTCTTTCGAAGCTTGCGATGCAGGGTCCGACCGGCTTCTTGTGGTTCGTCAGATCCGACATCTTCAGGAATTCATTCAAAAGAGAATGGTTCTCGTATTTCGTGCGGTAGGCGCGGACCAGATCGGAACGTGCGCGCGAATTGGGTTCGTATTCGAGAACCTTCTTTAGAAGAACAATCACCGTATTCCAGTCTTCGATCTTCTTATAGTGCTCGACAAGGTTACCGTAATAGGCTGCGATCCGCATCTTTTCGCGGTGACCCACGAGGATGCGTTCTACAGACTCGAAGAAGGAAAGGTCTTTCGGATCGTGTTCAACGATCTGGTTCCAGACATCTTCCAGGTTCTTGTAGTCGCGGAGGCGGGCGTACGCTTCGCCTGCCTGTTTCAGGAATACAAGGGCGCGCGCCGGGTCCTCTTCGAGGATCGACTGGGCGTACTTGCGGGCCACATCGGGATTCTTCTTATCGATGCTTGCCAGTTTTTCGAGATAGGGCTTGAGTTCTTTCTTTCCGCGCAGGCGTTCCGTGGACTCCACTTTGGCGCGCAGAGCGATTCGGTTCGAATCGTCATGGGCCAGAATGCCGTCTGCAATGTGGTCGACGATGGGCCAGCGGGCCGAGGTGCGGAAGTCTTCCAGGAGGGAGCGAAGATGCTCCACGCCGCGCTCATCGCCCTTGTGGAAATGGATGCGACCAAGGAGGTAACGCGAAATCATTGAGTCCGAATTGTCTTTCAGGTTCTCTTCCAGGGTATGAATCAGCTCATCCTTCTTTCCGGAAGACTGAATCTCCTGCATGAGCTCGTCCAGAGTCTTGATCTTCTGGAGCTGCACCGTGGAGAGGTCGCGGGTGACCTTCTCTTCGTTCAGGTGCGTATAGAGCCTGGATATGACGGGGTCCTGTGCTGTTTCTGTGCTCATCCGATACTGCTTATTTTCTATAAAATGGGATTACGTCCAGGTTCTCCGGATTTGCCCTCCAGGTCAAACCCTTTCGGCTCCTGCGATTGATTTGAAAAAACACCCTGCCAGGGCAAAACTGACGCATGGCCTTTCCCGAGTTTTCCTCCAGCCGCAAGCGCAAAGACGTCGAGCTTGAGATTCTCGATTTCTGGAAAAAAAAGAAGATCTTTCAGGCCCAGGTGAAGGC
>CAZUJO010000343.1:0-4518 GCA_964619995.1 uncultured Leptospiraceae bacterium | reverse complement strand
GGTCTGCGGAAAATACATCGCTCTGCAGGACGCATACAGATCGGTCTATGAGTCGCTCATGCATGCGGGAATTGCAAATCAGGTCAATGTTGAGTTTGTAAAAATCGATCCCGAGGATCTTGAGCGCACCCGTTCCACAGCAGCATTGAAGGAATGCCATGGGATTCTTGTGCCGGGCGGATTCGGCAGCCGCGGCATTGAAGGCAAGCTCATGTCCATTCACCATGCCCGCACAAAGAAGATTCCGTTTTTTGGCATCTGCCTCGGAATGCAGTGCGCAACCATCGAGTTCGCGCGAAACATTCTGGGGCTTTCCGGCGCGAGTTCTACGGAATTTGACCCAAAGACTCCGCACCCTGTGATTTCCCTGCTCGAAGAACAGCAGGGAGTGGAGCAAAAGGGCGGAACCATGCGTCTGGGCGCGTACCCCTGCATCATCAAAGAAGGAACCCTGGCAGCCAAGGAATACAAAACGACTCGAATTCGCGAACGTCACAGACACCGGTTTGAGTTTACTTTGAGATACAAGGATGCTATGGAAAAGCATGGGTTGATTTTCTCCGGCACCAGCCCCGACGGCCAGTTGATGGAGATCATCGAGCTGAAAGGACACCCCTGGTTTGTGGGGGTGCAGTTTCATCCGGAATTTCAATCGAAACCCATCGCATGCCATCCACTGTTCGCAGGATTCGTGGCAGCGGCGGCGAAGCTCGCCAGATAACGGGAGGAAGTATGCTGATTCAAGAAAGAGAGTTTCTCTCTGGCAGAAAAATCGGCGGGCGTCAGCCATTCTTTCTGATCGCGGGACCCTGCGTTATCGAAAGCCGGGACATGCTCAAACGTGTCTGCGAGACCATGAAAAAGCTCTGCGACGAGCTCGGCATTCTATATGTTTTCAAGAGCAGCTTTGACAAAGCGAACCGTTCTTCCCACGATTCCAGGCGCGGACCGGGCATCGAGCAGGGCCTGCGCGATCTCGAAAGCATTCAGAAAGAATTCGGCGTCCCGGTTCTCACGGACGTGCATGAGCGCGAGCAGGTGAAAGCGGCCGCTTCGGTCGTCGACATACTGCAAATCCCCGCCTTCCTTTCGCGACAGACAGACCTGCTCCAGGAATGCGCGGCCACGGGGAAATGGGTGAATGTAAAAAAAGGCCAGTTCATGGCGCCCCAGGATGCGGGAAAGATCGCAGACAAAATCAAGTCGTCGGGCTCTGAGAAGTACCTCGTGACGGAGCGCGGAGTTTCTTTCGGCTACAACAACCTCGTGTTTGATCCTCGCAGTCCCGAGATCATTCATGAAATGAACATTCCCTTTATTTTCGACGGTACACACAGCACCCAGTTGCCAGGCGCGGGAAAGGAATCGGGCGGCGACCGCCGGTTCGCGCCGGTGTTGATGCGCGCCGCAGTCGCATGCGGCGTCGAAGGTCTCTTCATGGAAGTGCATCCGGATCCGCCGAGCGCGTGGTCAGACTCTTCGAATCAGTACTATCTCGATCAGGCTCCAGATTTGATTCGCGGACTTTTCCAGATCGACCGGCTGCTGAAAACAAAGATCGAGCCGTGACCTCATGAAGCGTCTCTGCATTCTGCTGCTTGTCCTGGCCGGCTGCCAGCGAAGTCCTCTGCAGGATGATTCTCTGGAAAAAGGGGCGAGCATTCGTCTGAAGGATTTTTCGCGCAAATCGTTCACGATAGACGGCAAAGAGGAATGGGACCTGAAGGCCCGCGAAGCTTACATTTACCGCACGGCGGGCTCAGCCGAGAAAGAGTCGCGGATCATCGCGTATGGTCTGGAATTTCAGCAGTTTGACAAAGGAAAGCGGACCGGACTGATCAAGGCCGAGCGCGGTGAGATCGACTACAAAAAGAAGGCATTGAATCTCACAGGAAAAGTCAGCTTTGCGGATGACAAACGACGCGTCGAATCCGAAGAATTGAAATACACAATGGAAGACAAGGTCATTGAATCAAGCGCAAGCGTGCTTCTTGTCGAGGCCGGATCGACGACTCACTGCAGAAAGGGAATCACGGTGAACCGGAGCACGAATGTTCAGACATGCCGCATGCCTGCGGTGATCCGTGTGACGCGTCCGGGCGATAAGCAGGGATTTGAAGATCTATGATCGGGCGCGGAACGATTCTGCAGCGCTGCCTCTGTGCGTTATTCGGCATTGCACTCTTCGCTTTATCAACGAACTGCCGGTCTGGTTTCGTTCGCAATCAGCCGGAGGAAAATCCGGAAACGCCGGCTGAAAGGACCGATCCGGTTCAGCCCGAGGAACCCCGGAAGCCCGAGGAAACGCTGGAAAATGTTGCCAATCCGGAAAACATAATCGAAGAGAAGAGCCGTGACTCATCCGGCCGCCTCGTTCGCGTGCAAATCTACGGCGACGAGCTCATCAGGGATGAAGTGGAAATCGGCGGGATTCCAACGAAGCGAACCACGCTTCGCGGAAATGCGGTGGTGCTGCACAACGGAGTGCGGATTGAAGCGCCCCTGATCGTCATCGAAGGCGGCATCCACGGGCGCTGCATCGGCGGCGTAAACATCGTGGACGCGGCCAATGGAATGACAATCTCCGCGGACCGCGCCGACTACGACCGCGAGGCCCAGACCGTAATCCTATCGGGTCTGCCGCGAATGATCAGTCAGGGTAAGGGCAGGCGTCCTGTGGCTCTGACTGCCGTGCGAATGGTCCGCAAAATGGCAGAGAACGTATCGCTTCTTGAGGGTGATGTCAGGATTTCTACGGAAGGCTGGACGATCATTGGAGAGAACGCCAGGTTCGAGGATAAGGACAAGAGGATCGATCTGCCCGGCGATCCGGTCATCTTCGGCAATGCGCAATATATGACCGGGGAAACCCTGAGCTATTATACTGAACAGAAGAAGATCATCCTGAACGGAAAGGTTGTAAACGTGCGGCGCGAAGCTGCGGCCGCGAAAGAACAGAAGGATCCGACTCTCGAAGAATACATACGCCGCGGCGAAACGAAATCCGGCTTTGATGTGGAAGGGCCGGGAACTCTTTCGGCAGACCAGATCATCCATGACTTTAAGGACCGTGACAACGTCAGCACGATCCTGAAAGGCAATGTGCTCTTTACGCGCGAAGGTCTCCGGATCAGCGCGCCGTCCCTTGAGTCCCTCGGAAGCTCGGGGACGCATCTCGTGGCCCGCGAAGGGGTCGATTCCCTGGACCGGAAGCAGAATCTGCATATCACAGCCGGCCGTATGGTCTATGAGCGCGAAGCCCGGACTCTCAAGCTTGAGAGCGATCCAAAGATTGAGTTTCTCAAGAAAGACTCCCTCGAGGTTACCGGTTCCCTCTCCGGAGCCCTGATTGAAAGAAATTTCAACTCAAAGCAGACGATTGCAAGAGGCGGCGTGCGGCTGGTTCAGAGTGATGTGACTGCCGTCGGTCAGAAAGCCGTTTTCCAGGAAGATACGGGAGCTGTCGTGCTCGAAGGGGAGCCCGGCATTGAGCAGGACAAGGGAATCATTCGCTGCGAAAAAATCGTTTACTATCCAGAGAAGAAACGCCTTCTACTCATGAATCGCATCCGAGGCTCTCTTGCAAAAGACTAGTGCACAGCGGCGGCCCGCTCCGCCTCAGGAACCTGTCCGGCGGTTTCGCATGGAAAACCTGAGCAAGGCTTACAATAAGCGGCGTGTCGTAGACGGCGTAAGCTTTGAAATATGCACGCGCGAAATCGTGGGCCTCCTCGGGCCGAACGGCGCCGGCAAAACCACTTCCTTCTACATGGCCGTCGGTCTTGTAGCTCCTGACAGCGGCAAGATCTTCATTGATAATAAAGACGTCACAACCATGCCGATGTATCTTCGCGCGCGCGAAGGCATCGGCTATCTGGCGCAGGAGGCTTCCGTATTTCGCAAGCTGACCGTCGCCGAAAATATCGAGTCGGTCCTTGAGACGATGGGGCTTTCAAAATCCGAAATCATCGAACGGCGCGACCGGCTCATTGATGAGCTGCATCTGAACAAAGTAATCAACCAGAACGGGTACACCCTTTCGGGCGGGGAGCGGCGGAGATGCGAAATCGCCCGAGCGCTTGCTACGGAGCCCGACTTCATTCTGCTCGATGAACCGTTTGCCGGAGTTGATCCGATCGCGGTCAAAGACATTCAGCAGTTGATTGATCATCTGCGGGAGAGAGGACTCGGCATTCTCATCACAGATCACAATGTGCGCGAAACGCTGAAGATCACGGACCGCGCGTACATCATGTATGCCGGCGAGATCCTGAAAGCGGGAACAGCCCGCGAGCTTGTAAACGACGAAAAGATCCGCAAGATTTACCTGGGTGAGGATTTCACCCTTTAACGTCTATGGCTCTTTCCCAGAACCTCGTTCAAAAACAGACTCAGAAACTGATCATCACTCAGGATCTGCGTCAGTCGATTGAGCTTCTGCCGATGTCGAATCTTGAGCTGTCCGAAAAGATAGAGAAAGAAGTTCTTGAGAATCCGATGCTCGAGATTGCAGAGGAT
>CAZUJO010000342.1:0-4523 GCA_964619995.1 uncultured Leptospiraceae bacterium | reverse complement strand
TAAAGACGAATGCCCTCTTCCATAAGTTTGAACGCCTTTTTTGCATCTGCCCTGCGGTTTTCAGGAATCTCTGTTCCTTCTTTGTGAAAGAGCGGGTCGAGGTAACGATCGCGCGGTGAAATCTGCGCGGCAAGGGATCCAGAGAGGATTGTGGAACAAAGAGCAATCAGAAGGAAGCGCATAGTCAGAACAGTGCCAGTCTTGCGACCGTCATCCGGCGATCAATGATTCTTTCCGCGCAGACCGGCCCGGGCTGAAGCCAGGGAATCAAACAACGACTGCGCCCAGCGGTTCCCCCGGGCCGCGACTCTTGCGCATTCGTCCAGGCTCCGGGCGAACCAGTCGTCTACGTCTGTAACCCTGAGCAGGCGTTCATGAAACGATGTCTGCATCGCATCGTCGCTGCCTCCCGGAGTCCACTGACAGTATTCGTAAATCGCGCCGCACTCGGGGCACTTTTTCAAGACCTCTTCGCGGTAGTTGGGAGGTGTAAGATCGATCAGGTCGTGGTAGGCGGCGGGCAATCCTCTCTCTGTGTCATTCGTCAGGCGAGGCTCAAGGATCGCACAGATGCTGCAGGGCATGTTCGATTTTTAAACGGAATCAGCAGACAGGCGACCCAAAAAACACGGAAGGGTCCGCCAAACAATGGAATGACGCCCCCGGTGGAATCTGCTTTCTTAGCCGCAGTGCCGCCAAAGGATCTATTTTCTTATAAGAAGTACTGGGCGGAGCGGTTCGGTCGCGCGCCGGTCCTTCCTGTTTCCCGCGAAGAGATGGATCTTCTCGGCTGGGATTCCTGTGACATCATCATTGTAACGGGCGATGCCTATGTCGACCACCCGAGCTTCGGCATGGCAATTGTGGGCCGTCTTCTCGAGGCACAGGGATTTCGCGTTGGAATCCTTGCGCAGCCGGACTGGACCTCAACAGACGACTTTCGCAGGCTCGGAAAGCCAAACCTGTTTTTCGGCGTAACAGCGGGAAACATGGACTCCATGGTGAACCGCTACACGTCCGACCGCAAACTTCGCAACGACGATGCGTACACGCCAAACGGGGAAGCGGGCCGCCGTCCGGATCGAAGCGTTCTCGTGTATACGCAGCGGTGCAAAGAAGCGTTCAAGAAAGTTCCCGTTGTGATCGGAGGCATTGAAGCCAGTCTTCGCCGGGTAGCGCACTACGACTACTGGTCGGATCAGGTTCGCAGATCGATCCTTGTGGATTCCAAAGCGGACCTGCTCGTTTTCGGAAACGGCGAACGGCAGATTGTTGAAATTGCGCACAGGCTTGCGGCAAAAGAGAGCATCGATTCGATTACCGACATTCGCGGCACGGCAATCATGCGGACGCGCGTTCCTGAAGGCTTTACGGTGATTGACTCTTCGCACATTGACGAGCCCGGCAGCGCCGAAGGAGCCCGCCCGAATCCCTATCTCTACGTGCCGGGCGCCGCGCCGGCCGCGTCTCCGGAGAAAGCGCCCGCGGCCGTTGACTATGCGCATCCGCCGCTTTCTCCCCGCGAAACCACTGTTATACGACTTCCTTCGTTTGAGGATTTGAAGAGCGATCCTGTTCTCTACGCGCATTCTTCGCGTGTCGTTCATCTGGAAACGAATCCTGGAAATGCGCGCGCCCTCGTGCAGAACTACGGCGACCGGGAACTATGGTTGAATCCTCCCGCTTTTCCGCTCTCAACAAAGGAAATGGACCTGATTTACGAGCAGCCTTTTTCACGGCTCCCGCATCCGTCTTACGGCTCTGCGAAAATTCCCGCGTTTGAAATGATCCAGCATTCTGTGACGATTATGCGGGGCTGCTTCGGCGGATGCACGTTCTGCTCGATCACAGAACACGAAGGACGAATCATTCAAAATCGCTCTGAAGATTCCGTGCTGCGCGAAATCGAAAAAATCCGGGACATATCTCCAAACTTCACCGGATACATATCCGACCTGGGCGGACCTACGGCGAACATGTACCGTCTTGCCTGCAAATCGCGCGAAATCGAAAAGGCATGCCGCAAACCTTCGTGCGTGTATCCGGATGTCTGCCAGAATCTGAACACAGACCACAGTTCTCTCGTGAAACTCTACCGCCGCGCACGCGAAATCCCCGGAGTCAAAAAGATTCTAATCGCTTCCGGCGTGCGATATGACCTGGCGGTTAAGTCCCCTGAATGGATCAAAGAGCTTGCAACGCACCACGTCGGAGGCTATCTCAAAATTGCGCCCGAGCATACAGAGCAGGGTCCCCTTTCAAAAATGATGAAGCCAGGCATCGGCGCCTACGACCGCTTCAAAGAATTGTTCGATCGATACTCGCAGCAGGCAGGGAAGGAACAGTATCTAATTCCATACTTTATCGCAGCGCATCCGGGCACAACGGATGAGGATATGCTGAATCTGGCGCTGTGGCTCAAGCGAAACGGCTTTCGTGCAGATCAGGTTCAGGCATTCCTGCCGTCTCCGATGGCAACGGCTACAGCCATGTACTATTCGGGAAAGAATCCCCTGCGCAAAGTTACGCGAACCAGCGAGGAAGTTCCGATTCCGCGGGGATTGAAGATTCGCCGGCTGCACAAAGCGTTTCTGCGATATCATGATGCCAATAACTGGCCTGTTTTGCGCGAAGCGCTTCGCCGCATGGGGCGCGGTGATTTGATCGGAAATTCAAAACATCATTTGATCCCGACGTGGCAGCCAGAGGGAACCGGTCTTGCACACGAAGGCCGGCGCGGGCCGCGCAGATCGAAACCGGGAGAACAGCCGCGCGCTCCCCGCAAAGGTGCGATCCTTACGCAGCATACGGGACTGCCTCCTCGCGAACAGCGTTCAATAAAGAGTGATCGACCTCCGCTGCCTGGACAAAAGCGGAACGGGAAGAAGCGGCGCTAAAATCATTTTCCTTGTCTGCACAATGCTTACGCGAAGGATCGCTCATGGCATTGTTGAATCCTCTCAAAGAAACCTGGTCAGAGTTTGATCCTGCGACGAGAAAGATCTTTCGCGCAACGGTGGACTTCTTCGAAAATAAGGGCAGGGCAGCTCTTAAGAAAGAAGATCACGAAGTCGTCTGGTACACGGACTTTCTGGATTTCCTGAAACGCGAGCATGTGTTCCATTATTTTCTGACCCCGGCCGCTTACGGCGATTCACCCGAATGCCGATGGGACTCAGCGCGCAACACAGCTTACAGCGAAATCCTCGGATTTTATTCTCTTTCGCACTGGTATACGTGGCAGGTGTCGATTCTGGGTCTCGGCCCGATCTGGATGAGCAAGAATGACGAAATCAAGCGCAAGACCGCCGCGAAACTCAAAGACGGAGGCATTTTCGCATTCGGCCTTTCGGAAAAAGAGCACGGCGCGGACCTCATCGCATCGGACATGATGCTCGTTCCGAACGACGGCTCCTGGCTGGCCCGCGGCGATAAGTATTACATAGGAAACGGCAACGTTGCGGCCTATGTTTCTGTCTTCGGCAAGACTGCGGACCGCAAAGAGGAGTTTGTCTTTTTCGCGGTGGAAAGCAATCATCCGAAATACGAATGCACGCAGAACGTCGTTCGATCCCAGAAATACGTCGCGGAATTTGTTCTGCATGATTATCCCATTACAGATAAGGAAATCCTTTCGCGGGGCCGCGATGCCTGGGATGCCTCACTTGCGACAGTAGCGTTCGCAAAATTTAATCTTGGCCTGGCTGCGGTTGGCATTTCGACGCATGCCTACTATGAGGCAGTCAATCATGCCTCGGCCCGAAAGCTCTACGGAACATTCGTAACGGATTTTCCGCACATCCGGCAGCTCTTCACGGAAGCATACGCAAGGCTTGAAGCGATGCGGCTTTTTGCCTACCGCGCAAAGGACTACATGAAAGCGGCGTCCGCATCGGACCGACGTTATCTGCTCTTTAACCCGATGGTTAAGATGAAAGTGACCATGCAGGGCGAAGAGGTCATCAACCTGCTCTGGGACGTGATCGCCGCGCGCGGTTTTGAGAAAGATATGTACTTCGAATCAGCGACGCGCGATATCCGCATGCTGCCGAAGCTGGAAGGCACTGCGCACGTGAATATGGTTCTCGTGATCAAATTCATGCAGAACTATCTCTTCGAGACGGCAAATCACGCTGCTGTGCCTGAAAACAACGGTCCGTCTGAAGACGGTTTCCTTTTCGCGCAGGGGTCGACCACAAAGGGACTGGAAAAGGTTGTTCCGGGCGACTACGCGAAGGTCTACGGACGCTTTCAATCCCCGAACCTGGATCTGTTCAAATCGCAGATTGAAGATCTGAAGTCGTTTCTTTCGACCTGCGGACCGGACAAGGAACAATCCCGAGATCTGGACTTCATGCTGACGCTCGGAGAGATCTTTACGCTCGTTGCCTACGGCCAGTTGGTTCTCGAGCAAATCGAAATCGCCGGGCAGAAAAATCCCCAGGAGAAAGCCGCGCTTACGGATCTGATCGATTTGATCTTCGACTTCCAGGTGCGCGATTTTGCAAAGCATGCCCTGACCC
>CAZUJO010000341.1:2019-4538 GCA_964619995.1 uncultured Leptospiraceae bacterium | reverse complement strand
GGGAAACTCGGGGCGCACGATTACTCTGAGCCTGGAAGACGGAAGCATTCTGCTTCGTGCAGGCACCAGAGAGAAATACTTCTATCGGACGGCGGTGTAAAATGGCAGCAGAAGAAATCAAACGCCAGATCGATGAGCAGCTCGCAGACATTACGCGCCTCCCCGCCATGCCTTCTGTAGTACAGAAGGTCGTGGTCCTGGCAGCGGACCCGGATGCAGACGTTCACAAACTTGCGGAAGAAATTTCGAAAGACGCCGGAATCACGGCGGGCGTCATTCGTCTTTCGAATTCGGCTTACTACCGTCCGCAGCGTCCGATCCGCTCTATCCAGGAGGCCGTCGTGACTCTCGGCCTTCGCACAGTGAAAAACATTGTGCTCGTGGCCGCGTCTCGCGGCATTCTTTCTGAGGGACTCGAAGGCTACAAATCAGAAGGGAAAGACACGTGGGACCACAGTCTCCTTGTGGCGGAGCTTGCCGCGCGGATCAGCCGCCTCAAGCGCACGAAAATCCAGCCGGACGTCGCCTTCACAGCGGGTCTTCTTCACGACATCGGGAAAGTTGTACTTTCCCAATACTTTAAGAAAGTATACCGAATGGTGGCGATGGAAGTTGAGAAGAACCCCGCCGAACCGTTTGATTCCGTTGAACGCCGCATGCTCGGATACGATCATGCCGAAATCGGAGGGAAGCTCCTGACTCTCTGGAAGTTTCCGCCAGAACTTGCGGAAGCAGCGGCCATGCAGTATCAGCCTGAAAATGCGAAGGCCAGTCCTGAACTCACAAGCCTGGTCCATGTTGCAAATCACCTGGCCCTGGCTGCGGGTGTGGGCGTGGACTCGTCCGGTATGGGAGAGCCGCTCAAGAAAGCCGCCCTTGACATACTGAGGCTTTCGGAAGCCGATCTCGAGGCTCTGTACGGAGGGCTTCCGGAGCTCCTCGCCGAAATGAATGATCTGAGAAGCGTCTAACGTATGGCAGAAAAAACAAACATTGCTTTTATCGGCGGCCGCGGCGCGGGCAAGTCCCGCATCTCGCGAAAGTTCGGCAAGCTGTCCGGGCGGCTCTGTCTGTCGACCGATACGCTGATCAGCTATGAGGCCGGCGGAATTCCAATCACAAAGATTGTCGCTCAGGAAGGCTGGAAAGGTTTCCGCGAGCGGGAATACCAGCTGCTGGGGAAGCTTGCGCGGATGCAGAATCTGGTCGTGGACTGCGGGGGCGGCATCCTCGTGGAGGCTCCGGAGTCTGGCGCCGAGGAAAGACTGTCCTCCCGCAAGCTGGATCTGCTGAAATCCTGCCATGTTGTCTACGTTAAGCGCGATCTGAACTGGCTTCTCGAAAAAGCCAGCGCTGACTTAAACCGGCCCGATCTGCCCGGGGGGTATCGTGAGCTGCTCGAACGCCGGCTGCCGTGGTACGAGCAGGCTGCGGATTTTGTGCTCGATATGCGCGGAATCGAATCCGACGACGCGATTGCCCTGCTCTACAAGAGATACGGAAAAGTCGACTAACGTTAGAGCTACGCTTCTTCGTCCAGGTCTTTTACTTCCACGTCGATGTGGGCGTGGAGAAATCCGCAGAGCAGAAGCACGCGGGGCGACAGTGTAATCGGCAGGCTCATCTCCTGCGGTTTTTCGAGAAAGCAGTAGAATTCGAGGCGGTGATCTTCGGCGAGCTTTCGCAGCAGATTGCGCTTCGGAAGCAGCCGCAGGAGAAGCTCGTGGAAGTGAGCTTCTGTGGTTTCCGAGGCTCCGAGTGTTGAATTGATCTGCCAGACACGATCTCGTCCGTCGTCATAGACTCGATCCGGCGTGATTCCCATATCGCGCGTGATGAGTTCCGGCACAATGCTGCCGCGAATCGTAAAAATGGCCCAGCTGCGCACGCGTTCGGTCACGATTTCGGTTATTTGTTTACAGTCAGGGTTCACAAGCATTTTAGCACGATGCGTTCTCTTTCTGTCGGATCATTCTCCGCTCTTGTTTTTCTCTGCAGCTGCGCGCCGGGTGTTCTGAAGAAGGATCCATGCGCCGAATCAAAAGCGCCGGAAGGAATGGTGTGCATACCGGGCGCAAAGTTCATCCGCGGATCGAACCTGCCTTCCAAAGATGAAGATACCGGCAAGATGGTGAAGGACGAAGCGCCCGAGGAAGTCGTCGAGGTAAGCGCCGTCTTCATGGACATTTACGAAGTCACCTATTCTGACTTTCAGAAATGCATCCAGGCAGGGAAATGCCGCGCCGCCCATCCGAACTACACGGGCTACAGCAATCCGAAACAGCCCATGCTGGGCGTGAACTGGTTTGATTCGCGCGACTACTGCGCGTTTGTCGGCAAGCGCCTCCCGACAGAGGCCGAATGGGAGCATGCGGCGCGCGGAGACAACGGGGATATCTATCCCTGGGGAAATGAGCCCGCCACATGCGCGCGGGCGATCATTCAAGAAAACGGGAAGAAAGGATGCGGAACCGGCACAACCGTCGATGTGGGATCGCGTCCCGCAGGGCGCTACGGCC
>CAZUJO010000341.1:1249-2009 GCA_964619995.1 uncultured Leptospiraceae bacterium | reverse complement strand
CACGGCCTCTACGATATGGCGGGCAATTCCTGGGAATGGGTAAACGCCTGGTACTCGCCTGGCTACGACAAATGCGGCGATGACTGCAGGGGCAGGGATCCAAAAGGACCCTGCAAGGGAGCGGACGTCTGCCCCGGCTTTCCTGAAAAGATTGTAAAGGGCGGTTCCTGGTGGTGGGATGCGGAATTTACGCGCGCCTCAAATCGCAGGCCGCACTTCCCCGCAAACAAACCCTTTCATCATTTTGGGTTTCGCTGCGCGCAGTCGCTTCCTGCCTCCTGACAGAAGCCAGACGTTATCCGCTCTTGCGCATGCGGTCGCGGAGCTTGCCGAGCAGGAAATGGCCCGGGTTTGTGTGCTCAAAGTAATCGAAAAGTTTCTGCGCCTCTTCATACTGCCGAAGCTGCAAGAGCACCAGAGTCTGGTTGTAGAGAACGCTTGGATTTTCCCAGCGAAGCCCCAGAGCGCGCTTGAACTGTTCTGAGGCGGACTCCAGATTGCCCAGCCGGTAATAGCAGTATCCCAGAATCCGGTACGAGTCCGCATTGTAGGGCTTTAAGTCATTGTATTGCCTTAAGTATTCAACGGCCTCTTCATATTTTCCGTCGAGCGCCAGATACTTGCCGAGAAGGAAGAGCGCGGAGGTCTGGCGCGGGAATATGGAGATGGCCTTTTTCAACAGATTGCAGGCCTGTGAGACCTGTCCCGAATGATACGATCGCCGCGCGAGCATGACCGTTTCATCGAACTCGCTCAGGCG
>CAZUJO010000341.1:0-1239 GCA_964619995.1 uncultured Leptospiraceae bacterium | reverse complement strand
GTTCGCTGAGCATGGCCGTGATCAATGTGAGGTCGTCTTTCTGGTCCGTTCCGCGTATGAAGCGGTTGTACATTCCCATGATGTGCTCGGAGGTGCGCTGCACATCCATGCCGTCTGTTTCGAGAATCGTTTCAATGAGTCGGTCTTCGCCCAGGCTTTCGCCGTGCACGTTGACGGCCTCGATGAGCCCGTCGGAATAAATTAGAAGTTTGTCACCCGGCTCAAGATACGTCTGGTAGTCCATGTAGGATCTTCCGGCGTCTGCGAACATTCCAAGGAGCGTTCCGTGGCCGGGCAGGGATTCAATGTGCCGCGTCTTCGCCCGGAATAGAATCGGGTTCGGAAATGCCGCGACTGAATACGTTATGCGATAATCGTTGTCCACGATCATGTAAAATCCGGTGAGGTAACCTTCCCCGCGGACAAAGTTCAGCATATCCATGTTCACGCTTTCGAGCACCTGCGCGGGCGAATCCAGGCGGTTGTTCGAAAAAGAGAATTTAGCGATGGCGCTGATCAAAGCGGCCGGGACGCCGTGGCCGGACACATCGCCCGCGACAATGCCGAATCGAGTCGATCCAAGGTAGAAATAGTCGTAGAAATCGCCCGAGACTTCGGAGAGCGGGAAGAATTTGACCCAGGATTGAAGTCCGTTCCAGTCGGGGATGCGCTGCGGCACAAATCCCTTCTGGATGCTGCGCGCCATATCGAGCTCGGTCTTGTTAATGAGAATCTTTCGTTCGAGTTCGCGGTTTGCGATGTTCAAATATTCGACGGCCGTCTGCAGATCCCTGTTGTCGCGCAGGAGTCGCGCAGATTCTTTCAGAACCTGCTGCGCATAGACGTCATACGTTATGCGCACACCCTCGCGGAGCATTTCCTCCGGAAGCACCAGGCGCACATACGATTCTCCTTCAGCCACCTGGGCGTCCTGTACCGAAAGTGTTGCGAGCAGCCCGATGATGAGGCCTTTGATGAAGTGATAGTCGGCCTTTTCGGGCCGGGGGTCCATGCACAGATGAAAGACGTTGTGCTCGGGTCTTTCGAGATACAGACGGTAGCGGGTCAGGAATACCGCCGCGAAAGAAGGGACCCGATAGACGACATCGATGATGCCGCATTCTTTTGGAAGAGAGTTTACTGCCTGGGACAACGCCGTGACCATGCAGTCCCGTCCCGCCTGCTCAAAGAGTTCAAAGTGCGGATAACGGGCCAGGATCGCATTGAGCAGACGAAGCT
>CAZUJO010000340.1:0-4540 GCA_964619995.1 uncultured Leptospiraceae bacterium | reverse complement strand
CCTCCGAAGACAACGGCAACGGGCATTCGTTTCTTCGCGCGGCGGTACTCTCCGTAAAAATGCGAGCCGTCCTTGTGAAACTGCCAGTGCATGGCAGTGCTCTTCTTGTCCAGTACCTGTAAGCGGTAGAGCCCCAGGTTTTTTGTTTTTCCATCGAGCGACTGCGTCATCGTCATGCCAAGCGTGACAAATCGACCCGCATCCTTCGGCCAGCTTTTCAAGATCGGAATGGCATCGAGATCGATTTGATCTCCCGTCCAGACAATCTCCTGGCAGGGCGCCTTGAAAAGCCTTCGTTTCTTCGGCGGATAACGGAGCACACGGCTCGCCTTCCCCGCCAGATCCGCAATCTCCGACGCTGAACGCGGAGGCTTGAACTGCAGTATCTTCATGAGTCCGCGCAGCTCATCCACAATCTCCGTGAGCTTCCCTGGCTCGCCGTTGCTTTTTCCGCGGCGATTCAGCGCCAGCTCCATGCGTCTGTGCGAGCCGTACGCGTTGATGAGCACGGGCAGAGAACTCCCTTCGACATTCTCAAACAAAAGGGCCTTTCCTCCGCCCGGGGATCGAATCTGGCGGAAATAGATCTCGGAAATCTCAAGATCCCGCGAAACGGGCGCCTTGATGCGCACAAGCTCGCCCTCGCTTTCAAGGACGTTGATAAAGTCTCTTAAATCTCTGTAGTACTTCATTTCTTACGAACCACACCGGAAAAAATCAACGTCGGATGGCTCCCCGTGCCTTCTACCATGACGTGGCATCGGTCGGCCGTCATCGCCTGGAGCGTAATCCGCTCTGCGGCCGATTCGATTACCGCAAGATCTGCTTCTGTTTTCAGGTGTTCGAAGTTTTCCACCGATACGTCGAAGGCCCGCTCGCCCTCGCGGCGCAGGCGGGACAGGAGGCGCGCAAAACCCGAGAGTTTCCTGCGCCGGATTCCGCGGATTCGGAATGCAGAACCGGAATCAATCCGCACGTCAATCTCCGTATCCTGAGGCCAGTCAGCCCTTCCATGCATGCCGTGCCCCTGCCAGACGCCGCGCGCATAAGCGGCAAATTCCTCGGGCTTCGCATAATGCCGGTAGATCAAGCGTCCTTCGCTCATTTTCGATTTCTCCTCACGAGCACGATGGCCGCGCAGAAGAAGCCAGCCGTCGGAGCCCACGACGCAATCCAGGGATAGATCACTCCATTGTTGCCGAGATTGGAAAACAAGCCAGAGCCAAGATAATAAATCAAAATCGTAACGGCAGAAACCAGGAGGGCGCGGATCAGAGGACCGGTGGACCTGTGATTTCCGCCCGCGCCCGCAATCGAGGCGATGACGGCAACAATCATGCAGAGAAACGGAAACGATAAGAGCGCATGAAACTGAACTGAGTACGGAGCTGCGTCAAATCCCATGCGCTGTTTGCGCGAAATCTCCTGGGCCAGCTCAAACAGGTTCAACTCCGAGGCGTCGCGCATCGGATTCTCAAAAAAGTCGTACGGCTCGGGAAACTTTTCCGTCTTGTGGTCCAGATTCTCTACCTTATCGACGCTGATGTCTTCTTTGAAAGTAATTTCGCGCACGCGCGTGAAGGTCCATTCCGCAGATGCTTCATCGTATTTGCCTGCATTTGCCTGCATCATGCGAAGGGGACGGCCGTCCTTCATCTGGATGTAATTGAAGCCGCCTTTGATTGCCTTTTCTTTGCGATCGAGATAGTAAATAAAATAGAAACCTTCGCGGCCGCGCAGGTTCCGCTGCCATACGATGTCTTTGATGGTGGCAGAGTCTTTCTTGAAGGCAGCCTCTTCCTCAGAGGCAAGCCGGTTCGCAGGAGTGGCGATGAAATTCTGAAACAGAAATAGACCGGGCACAAGGGCGGCAGCAAAGATCCAGATCGGCAGAACAATTCTATAGAAAGAAACTCCTGCCGAAAGCATCGCCACAAGTTCGCGCGAAACCGTGAACTGCGCGACGACGAAGCACACCGCGAACATAATCGCCATCGGGAGAACGAAGGCCACGCTGTCCGGGATCGAATACAGAAGATACAGGTACATGTGGATGCGCGGCTGGCGCGTTTCGATCTTGAATGTGCCGAGAGCCCGCGCAATCAGCACAAGCAGGATCAGTCCGATCAGCGAGAAGAGGAAGGACTTGAGAAATTCAAAGAATACGTAACGATCGAGTATCCGTTTCATCCGCGCGCAAAGATCTGTTTGAGATCAAAGAAGATAGAGTCCCCTGGAAATCCGCAAAGATTCGCCGTTGCCGCCATCGCAATCGCTGCCATGATCGGCACTTCCAGGTTGTCATCGAGCAGGCCCGCAAGCCGATTCGATGAAAAGAATTCCGTCACAGCAGCGGCGGCCGCTCCCACGACTACGACGAGAACGAGGCGAAGAGGATGAGGGCCAAAAAAGGAAAATACAGATTCGCGCACCGCGTTCGGAAAGCCGACTGTGATCAGATAAGAATGGAAAAACAGAAACAGAGTTACGGCCAGAGTGCCTGTCAGAAAGAATGCGAGCATCCCTTCAAGGGATTTTGAATTCCAGAACCGCACGCGCCCGAAGCGGCCCCCGATGTATGCCGCAGCCGGGTCGCCGAGCATCAGAAAGGTGGTCGCGCAGCCTGCGATGATTTCCTGCGTTGTGCTGAAAAGGATCAGAGTGGCGGTCAGATACGGAATCGTTGCATTCATCCGGCCGTGTTCCTGCTCCTTGAGGAGCGGTCCGGCAATCCGAATGAATAGATCATTGAGCCGCTCGAAGCGAAATCGAAGAACATCCACGGCAATTAAGAAAAGGAGCATGAAAACGTTCAGGCCCAGCCCCACGATTCGGGTCAGATGTACGTAGGGGGAGTTCACCATGACGAGCGGATCAAAATAGAAGAAGATCGGCACAAGAAGACCGAGCATGTGCCATGCCTTTCGCTTGAAATTGAAGTCAAAGGCTTCCGTGCGCGGCTGGACCCGAATCCATTGCATCCCGTCATGCTGGGAGCCGGGTTTGCAAGATCGAGCATTATTCCCGCCTCCCGGGCATCGGACGGAGCCAGTACAGACGGGGCTTCGCGCGGCCGAAATTGAACTTGACACTCATGAAAAATGCAGATCAGATCGGGGCAGTGAAACTGCGGGCTGTTCACCTACTCCGCCACCTGGAAAAGGTTGAGCGGGATCTTGAAGAGCTCAAGCGGCTCGAACAGGGCCTGAAAGATGACCGGGGTTATGCGGCGAGGCTTCGCGAATCCCTGGTCGACGAGCAGCTGCGCCTTGAACAGGTGCGCTCCCGCCTTCTGCAGCAAGTAGTCAAAGCCCCGCCGGAACGCGACGAAGATCCAGTGCAGCACCAGCTTGAAGCGATCCAGGCTCCTCAGCGCCGCGCTCCTGAACTCATTCTGCCGGACTCTCGAAAGAAAGGCGAGACGAAAGTAGAAGGCGAAAAACGCGCGCGGCCTAAAGACGAACCCAAAAAGAAACCCTCGTTCAGCTTCAAGTACGACTGAAATCACCGCGGCGAATTGAACTTGCCGCCCCGCGCCCCTGTCGGAAATCGAACAATGCGTTTTATCCGACCCCTACTCCTCCTCGCAGTCACGGCGGCGCTTGTTTCCTGCCGGCTCGACTCACAGATCCTCGCCGAATTCGACGGCGGCAGCGTTAAGCGCGGTGACCTTCGCGCAGCATTCCGTCTGATGGACGGTCAGGCTTCGCTTGAAATGCAGGACCGAGTTGTAACCGACCTTGCACTCCTGAAACTCACCGCGCTCGAAGCTGCGAAGGCTGGCCTCGACAAATCCGAAGAATTCAAGAAGCGCGAACCTCTGTTCGAAAAACTCGCTTACCTGGGCGCGCTCGAACAGGAACTCGTAAACGAGCAGAAGAAAAAGAAATTCAAGATGATGGAACTGCAGTTCGCGTTCCTGAAAGACACGGAAAAAACAAAGACCCGCAAAGCAGAGGCGGACGATCTCGCAAAGAAGCTGAACGACGCTTCCGATGCTGACCGCGAAAAGATGATCGCTCAGCGCACAGACATGAAACGTTATGCGATGTCCGGCGGTTATGCCGATCCTATCTGCGTATCGTGCCTCCCGAACCCTTTTGCATTCATTACCGACGCCTCAGAGAAGGCGGACGGAAAGTTTACAGTAGTGGAAGATCCGAACGGTTTCTGGATCATCCGCAAAGCAGGAACAACAGAATCCACAGGTGAAGATCTGCACGAAGTATACGAAGCGTATTTCAGAAAAGCTGCACGCCTCTCCCGCACCGCGATCGCTGCGATGCCGGAAGGAAACGAGAAGAAGGAAATGGAAGCGCAGGCCATGAAAGAAGCGCAGATCGAGACTGTTTCAAAACAGATCGCAGAACAGCAGGTGAAGCGCGAATCCCAGGGCCTTCTTCAAAAACGCATTGAAGAAAGGAAGAAGACCCTGAGCGTTGATGCGCTCGACGGCCTTCGCAGCTACTTCGCGGAATCCACAGACGTCATCAAAGACAAGAACGCTCCCGGTGTGAAGATCGGGGACAAGACCATGACG
>CAZUJO010000339.1:0-4551 GCA_964619995.1 uncultured Leptospiraceae bacterium | reverse complement strand
AAGAACAACGCTTCTCTCAGCGCCGCGCTCATGAAAGAAACGGAAGAGCACAACCGCCTCGACCGGCTTCTGGCGGCGCGCGAGGCAGAGCTGAAAGCATGCAGGGTTCCTCCTGCGCCTGTTCCGCAGACACCCGCAGTCACTCCTCAGCCGCCCGGCTGAATATCGACGGGGCGCTTTTTTTGTAGTGCGCCTCGCCGCTATTTTTGTTTCTATTCCTTATGCTTCAGCTGCTCTGGAATACGATCGCCTATACAGGCACGCAGAGAACCCCGCATCAGTCCGACGTAAAACACATCGTCCTCCTCAATGCCCTGGCGCTCATCACCGCCGGATTTGCGCTTGTGAATCTGCCCGTTGCGCTCGTCGTGCATGCGCCGCTCCATGTAGTCATCGGGACTCTTCTGTTTTCGTTGTTCATGCCGCTCATCACGATTGTGCTGAACGGACGCGGCAACCTCCTGCTGGCGCGGGCATGGTTTCTGATTGTGTCTTCCGCGCGAATTGTTCTGGGCATGCTTTTTCTTGGAAGCGTTCTTCCGCTGCATTTCTTCTTTCTGGCGCTCATGACCATCGCGTTCTTCATCTTCCCGGCCCGGCAGAAAAAACTCATGATTGCGTCGGCGGCAGCGCTGCTCGCCGCGTTCATCGGATTTGACCTGCTTCGCGACAAGATTCCGCTTCTGGTCTCAATGGACGAATCGGCGCTCAACATTCAGCGCATTGCGATTCACACCGGATTCGGAATTCTCACGTTCGGGATTGCCCTGTATACATACAGCACCTTTGACCGCTCGGAACGGTACCTTCAGGCTGAGCAGCATAAGTCGCAGAAGTTATTGAACAATATTCTTCCGGAAGCGGTCGTCCAGAAGCTCCGCGAGAGCCCGGATACGATCGCCGAACGATTTGAAGAGTGCACGGTGCTTTTCTCTGACATCGTTGGTTTCACTTCGATGGCGAGACAGATGCCGGCGGTTCGCGTCGTGCAGCTTCTGAACGAAATTTTTTCGGCATTTGATGACCTTGCAGAAAAACACGGCCTGGAAAAGATCAAAACGATTGGCGACGCCTATATGATTGTAGGCGGTCTGCCCGAGCCCGATCCGCAGCATGCGGACAAAGTTGCGCGCTTCGCCCTTGAGATGCTGGATGTCGTCCGGCAGTACCGTCAGGAGCAGGGACTCCCGCTCGAACTCCGCATCGGAATCAACTCCGGGGACGCAGTGGCCGGAGTCATCGG
The DNA here is from genome assembly GCA_964619995.1 of uncultured Leptospiraceae bacterium. Lineage (GTDB taxonomy): Bacteria > Spirochaetota > Leptospiria > Leptospirales > Leptonemataceae > JAEUSB01. The sequence goes on along the minus strand of CAZUJO010000339.1, from coordinate 3,308 downwards.
CAAAAAGAAATTCATCTACGACCTGTGGGGTGACAGCGTGAACACGGCTTCACGCATGGAATCACACGGACTTCCCGGCCAGATTCAGGTTACGGAAAGCACCTACCAGCTGTTACGCGGCAAATTCACGTTTGAAGAGCGCGGGAGCATTGAAGTAAAGGGGCTTGGATTGGTTAAGAGCTATCTATTGATTTCGGACGCGGCTTAATCAGCGGAAAAACATAGCTGCTTCTTCTTCTGAATCGCACACCTGAAGCTTGCCGGGCACGCTCATCACGCTGAGGACGCTCAGGACGGCAGGCTTTGCGCGGATAACCTTCAAATCCTTTTTCTTTTCGCGCATGGCAGTGGCCGCCTGAAAGAGAACTGCCATTCCTGTTGAGTCGATGTATTCCATCTCTGCAAGATCGAGCAGGATGTTTTTTCCGTTTTTTGCAAAGCCTTCGAGCAGAGCAGACTTCAAGGCGCCCGAATTGTAGAGATCCACTTCTCCACGGATTTTGTGAACCACATACAAATCGGTCTCGCGTGTCTCTACCTGCATCCCGGAAGTTGCGGCACGCGGAGGCCTTGTGTCAATTCAATTCTACTGAATGAGACGCAGGCCACGCGCACGGCCCGTTGTTCTCTTCAGGAGCGCGGAAAGAGACTGTGCTCGAGAATGCGGATCGGCGCGAAGATGCGCATAGAGCCCGCACCCTCAGAAAACTCCAGCTCTGCATACTTAAAACCAAATACCGACCGCGAAGCGGGAGGTTTCATGATGTGCCACGGCAGAAGCAGCGCGGGGTGCGCTGTGCGAAACAACCATGCAGGGCGAATTATGATTCCGCGCGCTGTGACGCTCACATTCATGCAGTTGTTGTAGCGCCCGAGCAGAGAAGTTTGAACGCTGGCCCAGGAGAAATCGGGCTTCGGCACATCTCCGCGATACTCGTATTTTTCGGCGAGGCTTCGCCAGCCTGTAAAGGACATCAGGTAGAGAATTCCCGATACGAGCGCGTACCAGAAAAAAGGCACCGCAAGCACAATCAGTAAAGGAAGGTAAGTTTTCTCCATTACTGGAGATTGCGGGTCTCCGGCGAACTGTCAAGGCAGAACAAAATTAATTTGAATGCGAAGACGCAGCATCCATGAAACGCACCATTGCCTTTTCAAAGGCCCAGCCCAGAAACGCAACGAGCGGCTTTTGAAAGCCCTTTTCGGTTTCAATCCAGTAGGTCCAGGTGACCAGGACGCGATCGCCTTCATCCTGCAAGGTGATCTCGGCGTGCATCTTTTCGCACACAAGCTTCTGCATTTTGTTCATCTCTGCCATCTCGTACGCCTGCCGTTTTGGCGGCTCGTGCGCCGTTACGCGCTCTTTAACAGAAGTGCCGTCGCTCAGGTCGACTTTGCGGAGGCTCCCGGCTTTGATCGAATCCGTGCCGAGAAGGGTCACTTTGCGAATTCCAGGCACGAAGGGCGCAAATCCTTTGAAGTACTTAGAGAAGAAAGCAGGATTCTCAGCCAGATCGTAGAAGACATCCCGCATGGTTCCTTTGAAGTTTCGTTGAACGGTAAGAATGCGATTCACGCGGACAGGCTCGGCCAGGGCGGGTTTCTGCATAGCCTATTTAAAAACGATGTCAAGAAATCCCGCTCAAAGCGTTGTAATGTCATGTTTTCTTACCTGCGCCTGTGGCTGCTCGCCATTTTCTCTCTTGCCGCCTGTCGCCCTTCTACCCCCCAGGATTACACTCCGTTTTTGTTGCTTGCATCTCTGCCGACAACTCGTACCGGCCTTTATGTCATGAACAACGGCAACAACACAGTGTCGGCCTTTATGTTCGATCCTCAAACCGAGACACTGACATCGACAGGTTCACAGGCCACCCAGACCGCTCCCCGGTGGGGCGCTTTGTCGCCTAACGGTAAATTTTTATTTGTGCCAAACTCCAGCTCGAATTCGGTATCCGTTTACGCGATCCAGACGACGGGTTCGGTGTCAGCAATTGGAAGGCTTACACCGCTTGGCACGACTCCGGCCGGCACAGGGCCGCAGATGGCTCTGCCGGACCGGACAGGTGCATACCTGTACGCTCCGAATTCCACTTCGAACAACGTTTCTTCTTATACATTTGACGGAGCCGGGTCGCTTGCATCGACAGGAACGGCCACGGTCGGAGGAACACAGTATGTCGCTGCGGCCGTTCTTCCTGGAAATCAGTACCTATTCGTGATTGTCCGGGGATCCACGCAGATTTCGCGTTTCACGATCGGCTCTGGCGGAGCCCTGTCCGCCGGAGCCACACCGATTACGGGTCTCACAAACCCTTCTTCCATTGCAGCTGAGCCGACTGGCCGGTTCGTGTACGTCGGGGATACAACCAACGTGATTCCGTACACGGTGAACTCGGCGGGCGGTCTTACGGCCGGTACGTCCGTGTCCGGCGGCGCAGTCGCACCCTTGTGGCTGACTGCTGACCCGACAGGCAAATACCTGGTCTCAGTAAGCCAGGCGGCCACAACAGCCCAGGTGGGATTAACGTTATTCGGTATCAATCAAACGACCGGGGCCCTCACAGCCCTTTACAGCACGACCGTGTTTAACAATCCAATCGGCGCAGTTTTCGATGCTACGGGGAAATATATGTTAACGGTGGATATTGCAAATCTCAGTATTATGCGAATCGATCCAACGACCGGAACTGCTTCCGTGATTGCAGCTCAGGCGGCGGCAAACTCGCCGGTGGCGCTGGCTTCGGGCGGGGTTCCGTTCTACTGATACTGATGCGCAGCCGCTGGTTCCTCCGCTGACTTTCCGATCCTTTCCTCCATCCAGCGTCCGAGTTTGGATGCGATTTCGGGCATGAGGCCGTTTTCGCTGAGCGCAGATCGGGCGCCCTGAATCACAAAAAAGTCGTCGTCGGTTACCTGGAAGTCCATCGTCGGCATAACATCGAGAAGGTGAGATTTGACCCATTGCCCCTGTGCGGCTCCGATCACCACCAGGACGCGCTTCTTCATTGTGCCCTCGTGAAAGAGCCATTCCAGAGCGTTCTTGAGAACCCCTGGAATGCCATGCGCATATTCCGGCGTTGATATAAGGATGAGATCAGCAGAAGCAGCCGTGGTCCTTAGATCCAGCACGGATTCTGGAACATTCTCAAACTGGCGGCCCGGGTCAAAGTAAGGGAGCTCCCCTATGGCGGCAGGAATATACTCAGCGGGCCAGAGCGCAGGAAGCGCGTTCAGAATTCGGCTGTTGGCGGAATCCGCCCGCAGGCTGCCACAAATGGTCAGGATTTTCATGATTTCTCCTGTAC
>CAZUJO010000338.1:2594-4553 GCA_964619995.1 uncultured Leptospiraceae bacterium | reverse complement strand
AACGTTGCCCGTGTATGCCGGATCCATACGCAGATCCATACAATCATCATATTCAAACTGATCGAGAATGCTCCGGGTTAAAGAAAGCGGGTCGGAAAAATCGAGTGCCATGGCAGGAAATTCGCGCGTCGCAATTCACTGTCAAGCAACGGCGGCCCGGCCCATTCAGGTTACGGTGCGTATGGCTTCAAAGAGGGCCGCTTTAGAGACAGGCTTGCTGACATGCAGCGCGAATCCATTTTCAAGCGCGGACTGGACTTCCTCGGCGATGACGCTTGCGGACACGGCAATCACGGGAGTCACCGGCCTTCCGGTGCTCGATTCATACTGCCGGATTGCGCGGAGCGCCTCATAGCCGTCCATCTCGGGCATGTGCAGATCCATCAGCACGAGATCGTAATCTTCACTTTGTTTGTACGCTTCGAAGGCGGCCCGGCCGTTGGAAACGATATCGAGTTGCACACCCGGAAGATTCAACAGCGCGCGCATCAGTATCTGATTGATTTCATCATCCTCGGCATAGAGAATTCGCGCCGCGCTTACGGAAGGTTCTTCATTTCCGTGCGTGGCGGGACGCGACCCTGTGGCTTCATAGAGCGGCAGATCGACGTGAAAGGTGCTTCCTTTGCCATAGGTGCTTTCGAGTTCGATGCGGCCGTCCATGTGACCGCAGAGCTCGCGGCAGATCGCGAGACCCAGACCGACCCCGCTGCCTGCGGGGGTGGAGAAATCGCCCTGTTCGAAAGCGTTGAATACCACTGCTGCCTTCTCCGGCGGAATACCCAGGCCCGTGTCCGATACCGCATAACGGATCCGGCCGGCGTTTCGCGAAACCATGATGCGGATCTCTCCGTGATCGGTGAATTTCACCGCATTGTGAACCAGGTTTGTAAGAATTTGCCGCACACTGCCCGCATCTCCGGAAATCCAGGCGGGCACATCGGGCGCAATGACCGTCGTCAGATGAAGCCGCTTCCGCGCAAGTTCCACCTGAAATAAGTCGGTTACCTGGCGCAGCAGGCTGGCCGGTTCGTAGTCTTCCCTCAGAAGTTCGCTGCGATTCTCGGTGCGTGACAGTTCGAGCACCTGATTGACCACGTACAGGAGGTGGCGCCCCGAATTCATAATGATTCCTAAGTATTCGGCCTGCTGCGGATCTCGGTTCTTTTCCGCCAGGATTTCGCTGATTCCGAGAACGCCGTTCAAGGGAGTGCGAATTTCGTGGCTCATGCGCGACAAGAACCTCGTGCGGATTTCCGCCGCGCGTCTGTAAGCATGGAGAAGACGTTCGTTGTTTCTGCGCGTAGCAACGATGATAAAGACAAAAATCGCGCAGGCTGGCAGCACTCCCGCGTACCATTCCGCCGTCGGGATCAGAATCACACGCCGCTCCACAAGGCCTGTGTCGACAAGCGCCTTCAGCGCAACGACCCGGATGAGCGAAAATCCTCCGTAGAGCACGCTCCATTTCAACGGCAGCACGTACGAAGCTGCGATGAAAATCGTAAACGCATTGATGACGGGCCCGACGCTGGCGGATGATGTTAAGAACTGGTTGGCGGCGGTCACAACGCAGCTGACGACCATGAGCATATGAGCCGCAGGAATGATTTTGCGGCGAAGAATCATCACGATCGCGACGACTGCTGTGCTGCAGATCAGAAGACTGAAGGAAGCCGTGCTGACGTTCCCGGCGCCAAGGCGAACAAAGGCCTGGATCAGCGTCGCCGGAATGATGATTCCGCAGAGAATGAGCATGAACCTTCGCTTCTGCTCATCTTCGCGGCGAAGGAACTCCGCCGCGTTCGCCTCAGGCTTGTTGGGCATGCGGCCTTTGTAAAACGTCTGACGCGGGCGGGCTAGCGGAAAATGGAAATGCCGGAAAGCGCGGGTGAAAGGAAATTCGATGCGTCCTCGCTGACGCGCGAATCCTGATACAGGACGCGCCCGTCCGGCGAA
>CAZUJO010000338.1:0-2584 GCA_964619995.1 uncultured Leptospiraceae bacterium | reverse complement strand
GAATTCGCGTATGCGAAAACGCGCCATCCGGCATCGGCGCGATTTTGACGCCCAGAAGCGAAGCCAGGTCTTCGAGATCTTCCGGGGAACCTCTCAAGAAGGTCCATTTTTCGGGATCGAGATTCATCTTTCGCATGTAGTCCCGCATGGCCTCGGGCGTATCGCGCGCAGGATCAATGCTGACGAGGGCGAATGCCAGATGACGTCGGTGAAGCAGGCTTACATTTCTCTCGATGCGCTGCATGTCGGCGACGAGCATCGGACAGATTCCGGGGCAGCGAGTAAAGATCAGGCCCACGATGACGGTCTTGCCGGCCAGATCGCGAAGGTGGATGCGCGCCCCGTTCTGCGTTTCCCATACAGAATCCAGTTGATAGAGAGAATCGTCCGGGATGACCGGGGGAGGTTGTTTGCAGCTCGACGAAAGGAGCGTCAGGCCTGCCGCAAAAAGAAGAAACGCGGGACCCGGTCTCATGCCTCAAAGATCCTTCGCGCAGCGAAAGCCGAGCGCCGTCCCGGTGTAGTTCGCCCGCAGGCTTGACCTGTGCGCATACCGCATGAAGGCCGAATAATTGCGAAAGTCCCGGGCCGAGGCTGCGCCGCCTCCGCAGAACAGCTGTTTGTCGGTGGCATCTTCCCTGGACTCCTCTGACATCACCACGGAATTGAAATCGGAAACCCATTCCCAGACGAGCCCCTGGAGATCGTAGACGCCGTGCGCGTCGCGTTTTTGACCGATGCGGCCGGGCGGATCGCCTGCGGAGTGCGCGTACCACGCAAGAAGCCTGGTTCTTTCTTCCTCGTTCTCTGCTCTTCCGTCTGCGCCGGCTGCGTACTCCCACCGGGCAAGCGATGGCAGCTTCTTGCCGCGCCATTCGCAATAAGCCCTGGCGGCGAAAAATGAAACTCCGGTGACCGGGGCGCGCGCAACATCCGGTGAAAACGATGTATCTGAAATCCAATGAGCCAGATATCCGCGATCAGCAAACACCGGTTTCACGCTGCTTCGCTTCCATGTGGGATGCGTCTGGACGAATTCAAGAAAATCCTGATTTGTTACCTGAACGCTGTCGAGGTAGAATGCTGTCACAGGGACAGCACGGGCGTTCTTGAAAAAAGGCTGAAAGACGCCGGAAGGAATGAGAACCATCCCCTCCGGCGCCGCGGCCCACAGCGTCGAGGCGAGCAAGGCCGTGACGAGTGCTGCGAGCCGCGCAGCCATGATTACTTCCGGAGGGCCTTCACGTCAGCCGGCGTGATCGTGTCGGCTGCCGAGTTGCCGAAGTCGTTTCTTACGTAGTTCAGAACATTTGCAATGTCGGCATCTTTGAGACCGAGGGCCGGCATGACGCTGTTGAACTTCTGCCCGTTGACGACGATTTCTCCCTGGAGGCCGTTCATCACAATTCGAATAGCGCGCTGCCGGTCTTTCATGAGAAAATCAGACTTCGCAAGAGGGGGAAATGCATTTGGCAGACCTTCTGCGTTCGCCTGGTGACAGGCCGCACAGACCTGAGTGAACACAATCTTGCCGGCCGCAATGCTCTCTGCGCGCGTTAAAGGTTTCTGGGCCTCCTGCGATTCCTTGATGGATTGAATCGCTCCGCCCTCTGGCAGATAAACGGTGTCCGATTGTTTGCCGGAGTAGATTTCTTTGTTCTCCGGGCCTTCCACTTTCAGCATGCCCAGAGAACCTTTGTTAAACGTGCGAAAAATGGAGTGGTCGACGAGAATGAATGTTCCCGGCACTTCCAGCTTGAATTCAGCAATCGCCGAGCCGCCGGCCGGAACCAGAGTCGTTTGCACCCGCACCAGGCTGATTTTAAATCCGCCAGGCGGGTAGACGCGGGCAAAGATTTCGCCGGGGACATGGGGGGAAGAGATGAGATTGGGTCCGCCGTTTCCTATGTAGAAACGAACCTTTTCGCCGACTTTTGCTTTCAGCGCTTTGTCTCCTGCGATCGCGCCGACGGAGCCGTTGAATACGACGTACTCGGGCTCTTCACGGACTGCCTTCTCCATATCGAATGCCTGGAGTCCGCCTTCGCCGAACTTCCCTTTTGTGTAGAACTCGCTCTGCATGATGTAGTATTCTTTATCAACTGTCGGAAGGCCGCCTGACGGTTCCACGAGGATAAGGCCGTACATTCCATTCGCGATGTGCATGCCGACGGGCGCTGTGGCGCAGTGGTATACATAGAGGCCTGGATTCAAAGCTTTGAAAGAAAACTGCGAAGAGTGACCGGGCGCAGTGAAGGAGGATGCGGCGCCGCCGCCGGGACCTGTCACTGCGTGCAGATCGATGTTATGCGGCATTTTGCTCGTGGGATGGTTGCTCAGATGAAATTCTACATCGTCTCCCTCGCGCACGCGGATCATCGGACCAGGTACGGTTCCTCCGAAAGTCCAGAACGTGTATTGAACTCCGTCCGAAAGGGTGCCAGTCACTTCTTTTGTTTCGAGGTTTACAATTACGTGTGCGGACCCGAAGCGCTGGATCGGCGGTGGAACGTTCGGTGCGGTTGTGAGTATGGCGGTTTCTGTCTTCTTTCCACAATGTGCAAGAATGGGCACAAGGATGGAA
>CAZUJO010000337.1:640-4570 GCA_964619995.1 uncultured Leptospiraceae bacterium | reverse complement strand
GGCTTACGATCACTCCGCGCATGATCGCAAGAATCTCGCGCAGGTAGGAAAGGCCGCGGCGCGGATGATAGAGATCCGTGGCAATAAAGACGATCACCTGAGCGGTCGCCGCGAATACACCGAGGTAGAAATAGGTAAACACCACGGCCGCTTCTTTGGCGAGGAACCGGCCGGGCGCAAAGACGCCGCCATAGTCGGGAACGACGAATGCAAGGCTTCCTGGAGAAAGCACCAGAAAGTGGAGCGTCACCGCGATCCAGAAGCTCAGAAAAGCGAGCACCAGATCGAGCGCAATGAAAGCGATCTTGAACGTCTGATTTCTTTCGCGCAGCATCAGTACAGCCTCGTAGCCTGCACCGGCAGACGGCCCACGTCCTGCGGACGAACGCGGCGCCGGTCTACGACAAAGCGGCTCGGCCGGTCCGAAGCCCCGCCCACATCAAACCTGAGAAGCGTCAGGCTGAAAAATACTTTATTATCATAGAAAGTAACATTCTCTATACTGCCTGAGCCTGCGAGAATGCTTCTCTGTTCCATGCGGTATCCCAGCCGGAACTCGAAATCGTGCAGATCCATGATGAATGCGGTTTCAAATGTGCCAATGTTGAACACAGCGTGTTTGCGGCGCTGCGTGCCTGCCAGCCCCGTTGAATTGACGACATCCTGCGGAAAGGATACGTAATCATAATTGCCGCTTGCGTCGCGAGAATCCTTTCGGTAGCGCTCGATCTCAGTGGCGCGCGACTCAAGCTCGAGTTCCCAGAATGTGGTCTGCGTGAGCTGAATATCGGCCTTCACAGAATAGCGCATGTGATCGAGATCCGGGTTGTAGTAAACGTGATACCAGTAGTATCCCATCTCAAAATAGCGCAGGCGGCGAAGCAGAAGCAAATCGAAACCGCCGGCCTCGAAGTTCACGCCCACGACATCCGAGTGATCCCGCTTGTTGATCGGATCGTACACATAGTCGTTCGTGAGACGCATGCCCAGGAAATGCGCCTTGCGCCTCGTGAGCAGATTCTCCCGCTCTTCGCGGAACATGTTCACGAAGTCGAAATAGTAATCAGCGCGAAATACTGGATAATACCAGCGGTCTTTCTGGGGCACATCAAACTGAAATTCCCGCAGGTCATAGACTGAAGTCAGGGACAGAGCCAGGCGGTCGAGTGGATAGGCTTCGAGCGATCCTTCGACCTCATTGACTTTCTGCTTCTGGTTGAATCCGTAGACGTTAACAGCAGGCGCTTCCTTCTCCTCTTCTTTGAAGGAGTCCTTGCGCCGGTACGTCGTGCGAAGGAAGAATAGATCCGGGCCAAGCGTAAGCTCATCCTGCGTATACAAGAACTGATAGCTCTGGCGCGCCGCTTCGCGGTCGAGCGCCTTAAAGTCCGTCGTAGTCACGCCAAAGGACGTTACGGGTCCTGTGGTCGTGTAGGAAGTCTTCGTCGGGCTGTATGGGACAGTTTTCTGAGCGCCGTAGCCGACGGAAGGTGTAAACGTTACAAAAGACAATGGAGTGACGTATGTCCGGAGCGTGCTTGTGAACTGGTTGAAGTTCGTCGTCTGGTAGACATCTCCGCCTGAGTAAAGCTTCGTGAGGTCGGTGTGGACTTTGTTGTCCCAGTAGACCGGCGATTCCAGCAGCGGCAGGGTTCCCACCATCCACTTCTTCTGCACGTCGAGGGAAGGCAGAACATCCGTCACAGGAACATATTTTGAATCTTTGTAGTTCGAAGAGTCGAGCCAGACTCTGCTCCGCGATGCCTGGAAGCGGATGCTCAAATCGTCGATCGCTTCGGCGTACGTCAGATTCCAGTTCGTGTCGTTGCGGATGAGTCCGCGCTCCGCTTCTCCGCGAGCATACAGCGCGGGCAGAGTTGTCGTGGGCTGGTAGCGGCCCCCGAATTCAAATTCGTAGAAACGATTGCTGTAGTCTTCGTAGCGCACCTGAACGGACCGCGTCTGATTGTTTTTGTAGTCCGCCTTGCGGTAGTTCAAGATCAAAAATGCTTTGTACCACTTATAATAGTCATGGCCCGTGGTTCCATCGCTCCGCTGCACGGCATTCGTGAACCGGATCGCATTCTTATCCCGAAAATCGCTGATCACTTCATACCGGTGATACTCGGCCCCGCCGGCTTCCAGGTAGTAGCTCAGTGCCGGAGAAAAGCGGAACAGATCGACTCCGAATGCGTTCCCTGTCTTTTCGTAGAAGTCCGCTTTCAGCCGGTAGCCCGTCGGCAGGAAATCATAACTGTAGGCTTCCGGCACGCTGAACTGATATGTGTTCTGCATATAATATCCCTGAATATCGCCGTGGCCCATCTGCGTGATGATGCCCGTGCCCCAGGGAGATGCATACAGGAACGGAATCGGAAGAAGCGGAATTCCTCCCACGTAATAGAGCGCGCCAACTGCGATCAACTCGCGGTCTTCGGACAGCCATACCTTGCGCGCGGTGAAATTGTAGTGCGGACGCTGGGCCGAACACGTCGTGAAGTAGACGTGACTGACGGAAATCTTGCCCTGACTGATCTGCTGAATGCTCTTGCCCATGAAATAGACCGGCTGCAGATACCCGTCCGCATTGTACAGAATCCCCGTGCCCAGGCGTTGATCGTATAACAGTCGTTCGGCGTGAATCTCGCCGACCTTGCCCTGCTTGTCAGGCAGCTTGTAGTAGACCAGGTTTCCTTCCGCAAACAATTCCTGCCGCTTCGTATCGACAATCACCGTATCCGCGAGAACGATCCCGGACGGCAGACGCAGCCGGATGCGGCCGCGCAGAATCATCAGACCCTCGCCGTCATTCTCGCCGCGCATGAACTCGCCTTCCGCGGCATTCTCAATGCCTATGCCTCCCGTCTTTTTCGCCGAAGGCATCTCGGGAGGGTTCGACAGGCCGACCGCGACCTTCAGCCGCTCCTTGCGCGCGGCCGGTGAGCCGTCGGTGGACAGGCGGAGCTCCGTCAGCGCGTCGTCAATTTCCTGCTCGGAGAGGGAGTCGACCGAGCGAAGAAGTAGTTTCTTTTGAGTATCCGTGAGGCCGGGCTTGCTCTGGTCGAGGAGCTGTTGAAAAAGCGGGTTCTCTTTGAGCTTGTCCAGGCGCGCCTGGAAATCCTCAGGCTGCGCTGAGAGCGCAGTCGTCAGGGCCGCGAGCAGACAGAAAATGCCCCGGCGAAACCATCTACCCCGGTGAACCGTTTTCACAGCGAACTTACACTATTTTTGATGCGCGCCTTAAGGCAAAGCATGAATTGGAGCGGTCAGAAATGTTGATTCTTGATTTCTACGTGGATGAACCGGCCTGTTTTGGAGTTCCTCCGTATCTGTCGCCCTACGCTCGATACGCTGCGGGCGCCCTGGTTGCGGCCGGCGTGCCGGCAGAGCGCATTGAGTATTTGACTGTAGATCAGTGGAGAGCCCAGGGCAAGCAGCTTACGAACGACCCGGAACTTGTTGTGCTGATCGGCGGAGCCACTGTTCCCGGGAAATATCTCGGGGGAAAAATCGGCACGGTCGCGGAAATCGAGGAATTCCTCCATTTTCGCAGGAAGTTTCAGCGGGGATCAACCACGATCATCGGCGGTCCTGTGCGATTTGCGTCCCGCGAAATCCGGGACAGCTTCGCCGCCGAAGGGGGAATTCTGATTCGCGGCGACGTCGAGCTCTATGCGAACCGGCTCGCGTCCGATCCAAGGGGCATCCGGGCGGCGGCTCAGGATCTGAAGCACACCGGCGAACGATGGACCTATGAGCATGTGGACCGATGGGCTCCGGCCGGAGCGTTTCTCACGCAGCTCCATCGCAACTATCCGTGGTTGATTCTGGAGCTCGAAACCTACCGCGGCTGCACCCGCGATGTATTCTGTTCGTTTTGCACGGAAGCTCTGTATGGAAAGCCGGTCTTTCGCAAGCTGAGCTCAATCC
>CAZUJO010000337.1:0-630 GCA_964619995.1 uncultured Leptospiraceae bacterium | reverse complement strand
CCTTGAGGAAACAGAAGAACTCTATCGCATGGGCAACCGTCATTTTCGCATCGGCCGCCAGGCAGATCTCATGACGTATCTGCCGGACATGAACGATTTCAAGAACAGCTTCCCGCGCCCCGTGCCCGCAAGCCTCGAACAGCTCTATTCCGGCATCCGCGCCCGGGCTCCCGGCCTTAAGATGCTTCATCTCGATAACATCAATCCAGGTCTCATTGCGACCTTTGAATCGGAGGCGCGCGAAATCGCGCACATCATCTGCAAGTACAACACGGCCGGCGACACCGCGGCCATGGGCATGGAATCAGCGGACCCCGTGGTGATTCAAAAAAACGATCTCAAAAGCTCGCCGGAAGAAACGATGCGCGCCATTGAAATCATAAATGAAGCTGGAGCCAGGCGGGACAACGGCATTCCCAAACTTCTGCCCGGAATCAACCTGCTCCACGGACTGCCGGGGGAAGATGAGAACACATTCAAGAAGAACTACGAATTCCTTCGTCAGGTGATGGACCGCGGACTCCTTCTTCGCCGCATCAACATCCGCCAGACCGTAACGTATGAGCACACAAAACTCGATCAATTGAGCAAAGAGAAGCCGAGGAAGAGAGACGCCGTACAGAACCGCTT
>CAZUJO010000336.1:0-4573 GCA_964619995.1 uncultured Leptospiraceae bacterium | reverse complement strand
GATTAAGGGAGGCAGGTCCGGAAATGCGAATCGTACCCAGGGCCGATCTCCCCGGGTACGTCGCAATTGCCACGATGGTCATGGCTCGTCGTCAAAGTTTTCTTTGCGGTTAAAGTCCTGGTCTTCCTCATCCATTTGAGGCGCGCGGTTGTAATTCCGTTCCTGCGGGCGGCCTTTCTGCGGGAGAACCCGAACGCGTTTGTAGACGCCGTTTCCATCCGAACGGGTGGTGACTCTTTCGTCCGGCTCGAGGGCCAGATGCACAATCCGCCGCTCGTAAGGATTCATCCATTCCAGAAGAACGCTCTGACCTGTGCGTGCTACGCGGTCAGCGACCGCCTTCGCAAGTTTGGTGAGTCTCTGCTTCCGGCGTTCACGATATTCGGCGACATCGAGCACCACGCGGCGGTTGTTCCGCATTCTGGAATCTACCATGCAATTGGTCAAAAACTGGAGCGAATCCAGGGTCCTGCCCTGCTTTCCAATCAGGATGGCAGAATCTTCTGATTCAATCGAAACGACGTAGCTCTCCTCTTCGATTTGCACGTCCACGTTGTCTACTTCCAGGCCCATCTTTTTGATAAGCGTAATCACCGTTCCTTTGATGATCGTTTCGACGGGAACGTTCTTTGCGAACATCCGAACGATCGTGGGCTTGCGATTCACAATCCCCAGAAAGCTCTTTCCCGAAGACACGGCTTCAAATGTAACTTCGTCTTCTTTCAGTCCAAGCGCGGACAGAGCAGTCTGTTCTGCTTCTGCGCGCGTCTTTCCTTCCGCCTCGTAAATGTAATTCATACTCTAACTCCAAAAGTGGTTCAGGCTGTTTTCTCGTCGTCGGTCATGCGGTTGGTCACCAGCTGCCAGACGATGGCGAGGACGTTCTGTACGGTCCAGTACAGCGTCACACCGCTCGGTATGGTCCAGAAGAAGAAGATCATGATAATGGGCATCATGTACATCATGATCTTTTGCTGCGGATCAGTAATCACCGTCGTGAGTCGCTGCTGAAGAAGCTGCGAAGCAACCATGAAGAGCGGAAGAATATTCAAATGGAAATCTTTAGCGAAGTAAAGATCCTTAATGACATAGATCGTGTCCGGAGCGGAAAGATCCTGCATCCAGAGGATGAACGGGCTTCTCCAGAGCTCAATGGATTCTGAGAAAGCGCTATAAAGCGCGATGAAGACGGGGATCTGGATCACAATGGGAAGACAGCCTTTCGCCGGATTGACGTTATGCTTCTTGTAAACTTCCATTGTGCGCCGCTGCTTTTCCTGCGGATTGTCGGCGTACTTTTCCTGGATTTTCTCGAGCTCCGGCTTGAGCGCGGACATTCGCTTCATGCTCTTCGCCTGCATCTGGTTCAGCGGGAATGTGATGAGCTTAAAGCCGACGGCGATGATGATGATCACCCAGCCGTAATTTCCGAGATACACATGCAGGAAACGCATGAGCCACACGATTCCGTCTCGAACCTTCGAAAAGAGCGCGAGGAAACTGGACGTATAAATGATTCCACGGGCTTCCTTGTCCGTATCTGAGGAGCCGAACTCTGCGCGCGCCACTGCGTCATTGAACAGCGTGTGGCTGTCATCTGTTCGGATTCCGTAGTACACCTGCTGGTCGAGGATGATTGCGTCGTTTCTCTGCTGAAGGTTTCGCACGTACTCGCGCGTCCCGGTTGTCTCTGAGTTCCCCGGCTGCAGATCGAGAGAACCCGCAGAGGGAGCGAGCTTCACGTCGTTCAAGATGGTTGTAAACGAGCGCTTCCCTTCCGGGTCGATTTCGTTTCGCAGCGCCATGCCGTCCGGTTGATCCAGAGCGTTCCCGTTCTCCATGAACCGTGTATAGGCGAAGAAGTATTTGCTGTGCGCGCCAACGAAGCGCAGTGAGTCAGGCTTGCCCAGGTAAACGCTGTAGGGCTTGTCTTTGAGGTTTTCTCCGCATCCAAGCGGCGCGAGCATGCTGTTGGAAGGCGGAGTATTCATTCTGTGAGTGAGCTCGCCGTTATAATAGTAGAAACGGCCGTGAATCGTATGATTGATTCCGCCCTGCATCTCAGATTCAGGACCCACATCCCCGAACGGCCGGAAATACATCGGACCGCCCCACACAAATTCTTTCTTATCCAGGTTTCGCAGCACAGTAATTTGCCGGAAGAAATGCTCATTCTTCAGAAACCGGTAAACCTTTACAATTTCCATGTTCTGGCCGCGAAGGCGAACCGGCAGACGAAAGCGGATTTCCTGGACTCCGTCTTTGTCCACAAACGGACCTTCTTTTTTGAAGAGCGCATTGTTGAGAGCCGGATTGCCGAGCTGTGCTGCGCCGTCACCGTAGTAGTAGTTGTGCAGCTGAAAGTCAAAACCGTGGCCGCGGCTTCCTTCAAAAGCCTGGTAGGACTGCGCTTCTGCGTCCTCTGATTTCAGAACAGAATCGGGAACGGCCAGTTCTGCGGTTTTCTTTACGTAGAACTTATCAATTCGTCCGCCCTTGCTCGAGAGCTTGATTACAAAATTTCCCGCATCGATTACAGAGACTTCGCCCGGCCCAGTTTGAAATTCAAAGTCGGTGAGTTTCGCGCCGGTTGTTTCTTCGTGCGTCTCTTCGGGCGCTGGAGTTTTCGATCCTCCGCCGAGCTGCATGAAGAGAACCAGCCCGAGCCCGAGGAGCAGCACGGGAAGGAAGGATCCGAGACCTGGTTTCTGTTCTTCTTTGTTTTCCATATTTATGCCTGACGAGTTTCCTCGGGAACGACTGGGTCAAAATATCCCTGGTTCAACGGATTGCATCGAAGGATACGATAGGCGGACTTGATGAATGCTTTGCCGAAACTGAAACGCTCGAAACATTCCTCCGCGTAATGGGAGCAGCTGGGATAAAACCGGCATGATCCCGGCCATAGGTGCGAAAGAGTTCCCTGATAAAAATGAATCGCTGCGATCGCGGCCCGATTTGGATTCATGCAAGCACCCGGGCTTTCATCAATGCTTCTTCGAGCAGCTTTGTTCGCGCGGGCAGCTGCAGAGTTTCAAAGTGTGGATCGGCAAACAATGCCACGGCGTTCCCGCTCAGAAGGCGGTCCGCAATTGGCGCAAGGGCTGCGCGAACAATCCTCTTCCTGCGGTTCCGATCTACTGCGCGTTTCGTCCTGGCAACGCACACGGCGATGCCGCCGGGTTGACTGACCGACACAATCACGGTAATCCCTTTGTAATGTAGCTTTCTGCCCTTCTCAAAGAGCCGATTGAACTGGCTCTCGCCCCGCAGTGTGCGGGTGCGCAGGACAGACAGAAATTATTTCCTGTGTCTCTGATCAGAAACGGTAAGGCGCTTGCGCCCTTTCTTTCTTCTGCTGGAGAGAACCTTGCGGCCATTTGCTGTGGCCATACGGGAACGGAATCCATGAGTCTTGTTGCGGCGCTTATTGCTGGGTTGGAATGTTCTTTTCATACAAAAATCGTGATGATCCTAAGATCGATAGTGGTGTAAGCTTCTTAAAGACCGGCTGAGGATGAGAAAATAATCAATCTCAGACTGTTTTATCAAGGAAGCCGGTCAGCGGCCGATGGGTCAACTGTTTTTGGTCAGCGGAGATTTTTGGCTTGCTCATCTGGTCACCTCGAATTTCATTCCGCCGTCCATCATGCATCAGGAAGCCTGGAAAAAAGTCCAAATGGACATTCTGCGGGAAATTCCCGATCAAAACGCGCTTCACTGGCTCGGCTCGACCCGCCTGGAAGCGTCCCGAGATCCGTCCACTTTCATCCTCAATGTTCCCGATAAAAAGATTCTGTCGCATTTGCGCTCTTATACGAATCCAATTCAGTCGAGAATGCAGAGTATCCTGGGTCGTCCGGTATCCGTGGAATTCCGGCTCTCGGACGAATCGCCGGAGTGGCTGAATCCTTCCCATTCGTTCGAAACATTCATCGAAAGTGAATGCAATCAAGCTGCGTTTCGCGGAATAAAAGCAGCCGCCGACCATGCCGGACGGCACAATCCAGTATTTTTGTTCGGACCTCAAGGTTCAGGCAAGACGCATCTGCTTCATGCTTTCGCCAGAGTCTTCGCAGAAGGAAGCGCGCGCAAGATTGCGCACTTAAGCGGAAGCGATTTCAAACTCGGTTATTTGAAGTCGCTCGCTGCGCGCTCGACTCTGGACTTCAAACAGAACTTTCGATCTCTCGATTGTTTGATCATTGATGATGCACATCTCATTGGCTCCGGAAAATCTACGCTCGAAGAGTTGGATTACATCATCACCGCTTTCATCGATCAGGGACGTCAGGTCATCATCGCATCGGGAGCGCGCCCGGAAGAGATTTTTCAGACCGGACGTCTTCGCAGCCGCATTCTTTCGGGGCTCGTCCTTACGCTCGACGCGCCGGATCCAGCGTTGCTCGAAAAACTCGCGCATCGTCTCGTTGAATCTCTTCGCCTGGAAATGACCGGCGAAGCGCTGCGTCGCGTCGCCCGGCTGGCCACAGGCCTGCGCGATCTTGAATCCATGCTCGGACGAATTTCTCTTCAAATGCCTGCGCGGGAAATCACGGAAGAGAGCGTCCAC
>CAZUJO010000335.1:724-4581 GCA_964619995.1 uncultured Leptospiraceae bacterium | reverse complement strand
GCTGAAGCGCGCGACGAAATTCCTATTCGGCTGATTCCGTTTTGAAATGAGTCACAGCGTAATTCGAGTTCAGGGGGCGCGGGAGCACAACCTCAAAGGGATCACGGTTGAGATTCCGCGCGACCAGCTCGTTGTCATTACCGGAGTTTCAGGTTCCGGAAAGTCTTCGCTCGCGTTTGACACGATTTACGCGGAAGGACAGAGACGTTATGTGGAATCGCTTTCCGCATATGCGCGCCAGTTTCTGGGCCAGATGGAAAAGCCCGATGTCGATCTGATCGAAGGACTGAGTCCGGCGATTTCCATTGAGCAAAAGACGACGCACCGAAATCCGCGTTCCACGGTCGGAACCGTAACAGAAATTTATGATTACTTCCGCCTGCTGTTTGCGCGGGTCGGCGTGCAGCACTGCCACAACTGCGGCCGCAAGATTCAGTCCGTCGGAATCGACCAGATCGTGGAGATGGTTCAGGCCCTTCCGGAAGGGAGCAAGCTTCAAATCCTTTCGCCGCTCATCAGCGGCGGCAAAGGGGAACACAAGGACATCATTGAGCAGGCCCGCAAAGACGGGTTCGTGCGTCTGCGGATCAACGGCGATGTGCGCGATCTGTCCGAGGAAATCACGCTTCAGAAGAACCGCAAACACGACATCGAGATCGTCATCGACCGGATTGTTTTGAAACCCGGAATCCGTTCGCGCCTGGCCGAAGCTCTTGAAACTGCTCTTGAGAAGGGCGGCGGAATGGTTCTCGTGAACGACGGGAAAGAAGACAGGATCTACTCGCGCAAAAGCACCTGTACGCATTGCAGTCTCTCTCTTCCCGAGCTCAGCCCTCGAAGCTTTTCATTCAACTCTCCGCACGGCGCCTGTTCACGCTGCGACGGCCTGGGTGTACTGCTGGAATTTGACGAGGATCTTGTAGTTACAGATCCGGAACAGAGCATTCTCGAGGGAGCGATGGCGGCCTGGGGTTCTTCGAAGAGCTACTGGTTCATCGAGACCATTCACAATCTGGGACGAAAACTCGGATTTGACCCGAACACACCCTACGAAAAGATTCCGGAGCGCATAAGAAAGCAGATCCTCACCGGCACACCCGAAAAGGGAAAGTTTCATTTTGAGGGTGTGCTGCCGACCCTGAAGCGCCGCTATCTGGAAACAAAGTCGGATGACGTTCGCATCTGGCTCGAACGCTACATGTCCGAAAAACCCTGCCCGGCGTGCAAAGGCAAGCGGTTGAGACCCGAATCCCTGGCCGTAAAGTTTCACGGCGAAACGATTGATTCCATTACCGACAAAAACATCCGCGACGTTCTTCAGTTCTTCGAAGCTTTGAAGCTGCCCGCACATGAAGAGGCCATCGCAGGACGAATCAACAAAGAGATTCGAGAGCGGTTGTCCTTTCTGCACAACGTCGGCGTGGGTTATCTCACTCTTTCCCGGTCCGCCGGGACTCTTTCGGGAGGAGAGGCACAGCGGATCCGTCTTGCCACGCAGATTGGAAGTTCGCTCATGGGCGTTCTCTATATTCTGGATGAGCCTTCGATTGGACTCCATCAGCGCGACAACGACCGGCTGCTCGCCACGCTTCGCCGCCTGCGAGACCTCGGAAACACTGTAATCGTTGTGGAGCACGACGAAGACACGATTCGGGCAGCCGATTACGTCATTGATATCGGTCCTGGCGCGGGATTGAACGGAGGCCGCGTGGTCGGCGCAGGCAAACCGGAAGACCTCATCGCCTCGCCGGAAAGCATTACGGGAATGTACCTGAGCGGAAAGCGCACGATCGATGTCCCGCCTGAACGAAGACCGGGCAACGGCAAATCGCTGTGGATCAAGAAAGCGCGCGAAAACAATCTCAAAAGCATCGACGCTGAAATTCCTCTCGGCAAACTCGTAACCGTGACCGGCGTCTCTGGATCCGGCAAATCGACCCTCGTAAACGATATTCTCTATAAGGCGCTTGCCTCCAAACTCGGAGAAGGGCGCCATCACCCGGGCAAGCATGACCGCATAACGGGAGTGGAAGCGCTCGATCGTGTGATCTGCATTGACCAGGAGCCCATTGGGCGAACGCCTCGTTCAAACCCGGCCACATACACGGGGCTCTTTACTCCCATCCGCGATTTGTTTTCGCGCCTGCCGGAAGCGAAGCTCCGGGGCTACGCGCCGGGCCGGTTCAGTTTCAATGTGGCCGGCGGACGATGCGAGAACTGCGAAGGCGCGGGGATCATCACGATTGAAATGCATTTTCTTCCGGACGTGTATGTTACGTGCGATGTGTGCAAAGGAAAACGGTTTAACAAGGAAACCCTGGAAGTAAAATTTCACGGAAAGAGCATCTACGATGTGCTCGATATGACGGTCGATGACGGAATGGAATTCTTCCGAAACATACCGGTGGTCAATAAGAAGCTTGAGACCCTGCAGGAAGTGGGCCTCGGCTACATCCGTCTTGGCCAGGCAGCAACGACACTGTCGGGCGGCGAAGCGCAGCGTGTGAAACTCGCGACGGAGCTTTCCAAGCGAAGCACGGGGCGCACCCTGTATATCCTCGACGAACCGACTACGGGACTTCATTTCGAAGACATCTCGCGCCTGTTGAAAGTGCTGCACTCCCTTGTGGACCGCGGCAATTCGATGGTCGTCATAGAGCACAACCTGGACGTCATCAAGACCGCCGATCACATCATTGACCTGGGACCGGAGGGTGGTGACGAAGGCGGCATGATTGTGGCGGCAGGAACGCCGGAACAAATCGCGAAGAACGAAAAGAGCCACACGGGCACATATCTCAAACGGATTCTGAAATCCGACCGGAAGACAGCCTGATGTGGCAGATGCCGGAACTGACGGACGCAGAGTTCAGCCAGTTTCAGAAATTGCTGTATGATCTGACCGGCATCTCGCTGAACGAAACCAAGATGCCGCTCGTATCGAGCCGGCTTTTGCCGCGCATGCGGCAGTTCGAATGCAGAAGCTTCTCGGAATACCTGCGCATCGTGCGGTCGGACGCAGCCGAAAGCCAGCACATGACGGATCTTCTCACAACGAACGAAACGCGCTTCTTTCGGGAAGATACGCACCTCGAATTCTTAAAAGAAGCGCTCGCCCGCGAACCGGGGCGCCCGTATACGCTCTGGAGCGCGGCATGTTCTTCCGGCGAAGAGCCGTACTCGATGGCCATGGTCTGCGCCGAGGCGCTGGGCGCAGAGGGCGACTATCGGATTCTCGGCAGCGACATCAGCCAGAGGGTGCTTGACCGGGCTTCGCGCGCCATGTACGCGATGGACCGGGCGTCCGCCATCCCTCTCGATCTGCTGAAAAAATACTGTCTGCGCGGCGTTCGCACAAACGAAGGATTCTTCAGCATCGTTCCTGAGCTCCGCCGCCGCGTGGAATTCAAGCAGGTCAACCTCCTTGAGATTCCTCCGAACCTGGGGATCTTTGATTTCGTCTTTTTGCGCAATGTAATGATCTACTTTGACCAGCCGACGCGTGCGCGCATCATCTCAAGCATCGTTCCTCTTCTGAGTTCAAAGGGATACCTGATCATCGGGTCCGCAGAATCTCTGTTAGGCGTCAGCGACACTCTTGAATCAGTTCAACCCCACGTGTATCGGAGACGAAAATGACCGGTTCGCAGCCAGGCAGAATGGGACAGCAGAAGATCGGAGTGATGATTGTTGATGATTCCGCTGTGGTGCGGACCGTCCTGTCGACGATCATCTCAGAATCCGCCGACATGGAAGTGCTCGCCAGCGCAAGCGACCCGATCTTCGCGCGTGAGAAGATGAAGAACCGCTGGCCGGATGTGATCATCCTTGATATTGAAATGCCTCGCATGAACGGC
>CAZUJO010000335.1:0-714 GCA_964619995.1 uncultured Leptospiraceae bacterium | reverse complement strand
TGTTGATGGTTGTTATTGTTATGCCTAGGTTGATCGGAGTTGAGTTTCTCAAGCAAATTATGCTGGGAAGGCCGTCTCCCTGCTTCATCTGCTCTTCGCTCACCACGGAAGGAGCGGCCACCACAATGCGGGCGCTGGCGCTCGGCGCTGTGTCGATTATATCAAAGCCGAAGATGGGAACCAGGGAATTCCTTGAGGAGAGCAAGAATCGCATACTCGACGCGATTCGCGGCGCAGCCCAGGCTCGGTTTGATCCGTCGCGGATTCCGGCCGCCGAGCCCGAGCGGCAAGGCGCGGTTTCAGCGCCGAGAGCGGTACAGAGCGCGCGTCCGCTGACCAGCTACAGGCGGTGTGTGGTGCTCGGCGCTTCGACGGGCGGAACCATGGCGATCGAAAAGGTACTGAGCGGACTGCCCGCCGACTGCCCGCCCATCTTGATTGTGCAGCATATGCCTGAGAAATTTACGCAGGCCTTTGCGGACCGGCTCGACCGCTCGATGGCGATGGAGGTTGCCGAGGCGAAGAACGGAGATCCGGTGATGCCCGGCCGGGTGTTGATTGCTCCGGGAAACCTTCAGATGGAAATCGCCCGGGGAAAGACCGGACTGGAAACGATCGTACGCGAAGGCGAATATGTGAACCGGCACCGCCCCAGTGTGGACGTGCTCTTCGAGTCCGCGGCGAAGCTTGGACCGAATTTCGTTGGAGTGATTC
>CAZUJO010000334.1:0-4586 GCA_964619995.1 uncultured Leptospiraceae bacterium | reverse complement strand
CGGTTACGTTCTGCGTTTTGATGTCGATTCGCTTGACGAGCGACATCTCGGAAACATAGAGAGACTCTCCATCTGTAGTGATCCCGCGCAGGTTCGTGAAGCGCGCGCTCGTCCCCGTTGCATTGACCTCGCCAAAGGTTGTGTTGCCGGGCGGAGGGCCTGCGAAGACTGTAACCTGGCGTGTGAGCAGGTCCACCTTGCGAATCTTGTTTCCGATTTGATCGACCACATAGAGTGCGCGTCCGTCCGTCGTGACGGCCGAGGGAAAATTCAGGAGCGCGGCTGTTCCAAATCCATCCGCGTCGCCGCAGGCCGATGTAGATCCAGCGAACGTACTGACAGCAGCCGTTGCGATTGCGATGGCGCGCACCTTGCAGCCAAACCCGCCGCCCTGTTCTACGACGTACAGGTTTGTGCCGTCCGTTGTGATCGCCGCAGGGAAGCTGAATCGCGCTGCGGTTCCGACGCCGTCTGTGTTTCCGGCAGTCGTAGTTCCGGGAGGAGGACCGGCAAACGTGGAGACGACGCCTGTGGCAAGATCGATCATGCGAATCTTATTGTTGGTTGAGTCCGCCACGAAGAGCTTTGAGCCCGTCATCGTGATGCCGCCGGGTGTATTGAACGTCGCGGAGTTTCCCGGTCCGTCTGCATCCCCGCTCAAAATGGATCCCGCCGGCGGCCCAAAGGGAGTCGTGACTGCAAAGGTCGTCAGATTGATTTTCCGAACCTTGTTGTTCCCAGTGTCTACAAGGTAGAGATTTTGACCGTCGGTCGTGCCGATCGCCGCACTGCTGAAGCGCGCATTGCTTCCGATTCCGTCCGTTGTGCCGCCCGCAATGGTTCCCGGCGGCGGGCCCGCCAGCGTGGTTACGTTTCCCGTTAATTGCAGAGGGCATCCCTGAATGGTCCCGCCCATCTGGACACGCTGACAGCCCGTGAATAAGAGAAATGCCATCGCACTGCAGCTCGGGTCTCCGGGCAGACAGGCAGGATTCATGGTGCAGGAGCAGAGAAAAGCAAGCGGTATGCATGCCAGGAGACGAAAACGAATCATTCGATTTTTTTATCATCTTCCGGAACGGTTCGTCAACCATGCGAGCGCGAACTGCACTTTCAGGGAGTGAGCGTCACAGATCTGCGTGATGATTCAATAAGAAGCGACTGCAATTGATATCGGATTTGTTCCTGCGGCAAGGCTTCCCGCCTGTGTGAGGCTTCCGTTCGCAGGATCAATAGTGTATATAAGTATACTATTGGAACTCGTGGCTGCGACATAGAGGAACTTGCCAGAGGGTTCCACTGCGACTGCCGCCGGTGCGGTGAGGGCGGCGGTGCTTCCATTTGCGGTAAGGGTGCCGGTCGCCTGGTTGATCGAGAAAATGGAGATATCGTTCGAATTCTGGTTTGCCACAAAGAGATATTTTCCCGTGGAATCGACAACGAGGGCCCGCGAACCCGTGCCTGCAGAAACCGTGCCGATCGCGCTCAACACCCCGGAGACCTGGTTGATTGAATACATGGTCACATCATTGGAAGTCTGATTGGCCGCGTACGCGAAATTGCCGGAAGGCGTGATCGCAATACTCACCGGAGTGGTTCCGGCCGCGACGCTTCCGTTTGCGGTAAGGCTGCCCGTGATCGAGTTCAGGCTGTAGATGGAGATTGTATTCGGACCTATGCTCGCGGCATATGCGAACCGGCCGATGGGATCTGCCGCAAAAGCCCATGGTGTTGCGCCCGCCGCGATCGTGCCGTTAGGCGACAATACGCCCGTTGACTGGGAGATTGTGAACATCGAAACATCGTTCGAACTCTGGTTGGTAACGAATGCAAACTTCCCGGCTGGATCGAGAGCTATGCTGTTGGGGCTGCTGCCCGCGGCAATCGTTCCACTGGCTTGAAGCCCGCCGGATGTCGTGTCGATTGAATAGGTAGAAATGAGATTTGCAGTCTGGTTCGCAACGAATGCGAACCGGCCGGATGTGTCCACGGCCACTCCCAGCGGTCCCGGAGATGTTGCCTGCGTACCGAGAGAGGAAAGCGCGCCTGTTGCAGGATTGATTCCGTAGATCGATAGATTCGAGCTGCCGCTGTTCGCGGCATAGGCAAAGCGAGGTGTTTTCATGCTCTGTCTTCCTGGCAAAAAGAGGTAGAGCGAGAGGGGGCTGCAGCCCGGGTCACCCTGCAGGCAGACCGAGGAATATGTGCAGTTTGAAACAAGAAGAATCAACATGAATGTCATGACTGCACCGTTTCGCATACCTGATTCATGCTCGGTCCTGTCCGCGTGTCAATGCGCGGGGCGCCAGGTGCTTCGTTTCGGGCGCAGGCTTCACGATTCCGGAGGATTCCGATCATCAGGAATTTTGCTTGTTCGTTCCCGCCGCCCTGGTTAGTTTGATATCAAACAAAAGGAGCGCTATGGAAGCGGATACAAAATGGGTCCCTCAAGGAACGGAAAGCCGAGCGTATCGGAGAACATTCACGCGGGCGGACATTCTGGCGTTTGCTGCGCTGACAGGGGATGAAGGCCTCCACCACGTGGATCCGGGCCGCAGGGTGATGGCCCAGGGCCTCCTGGTTGCGAGCATGGTAACGAAACTGGGCGGAGACATGAACTACGTGGCCCGAAACATGAAAATTGATTTCATCGCACCCGTCTACGAGGGCGAGGAAGTGACCGCGACGCTTGAAATTACAAAATTCCTGCGGCAGAGGCGTCGGGTGAAACTCGCCATGCTTTGCGAATGCAGAGACGAAAGCGGCCAGGTCGTGCTCAGGGGAACCAGTGAAGGTCACGTCTGGTCGGAAGAGCCGGTCTCGGAGGCGACCTGAGAGTCGTAAACCCTCTGAAGCAGGGCAAAGAGAGTCTTCTGTTCGGATGCCGTCAAATCGCCGCGAAACGCCCGGCGCTCGCGCTCGTGTGCGGACAGCACAGCTCGTCCAAGAGATCGACCCTTTTCGGTCAGATTCACGAGAACGCTTCGCCGGTCTGTCCTGCTTGGAACGGTAGAAACCAGTCCGGCCTTTGCAAGCTTGCGCACGAGTATTGTGACCGTCGATTTGTCCCGGTGCACCGCCGCGGCAATTTCGTGCATTGCAGCGATTTTTACCCGCGCGAGAAAGAGCACAACTTCGCCGTGGGAAACATCCAGTTTCCATTTGCCGAGTCGATTCAGAAGAGCGGCTCTTCGGCGGTTCGACAGCTCTGCGATTCTGTGAATCAGGTGCAGGAAATGCGGGTCTTTCATCAGGATTCGCAGGATTGTCCATGCCTCCGAAAGAATCAACGCAAATCAAATTCACTCAGAAATCTCGGCACCCCTCCGATAGCCGCCATTCATCAGAAGACAATATCAGGCGAGTTCGATCGCAATGATGCGGCGTGCCTTCGGCGCAACATACACGCGGCAGACAGGCCCGTTCTCAATATGGCGCGGCCGGACGGGAAGTGCAAACGATTCCTCTCCAACATAGAGGTACCACCCGGCTCGTCCGCGAAGAGCCTTGCGAATCGGACCGGTGTAACACTCTACCATGCCGGCCCGCGCACTGATCTGAGTGCGGTTGCGGTAGACGAAGCCGGCAACAGCCGGGACGAGAAGGAGCAGAACCCCGAGGCACCACTGCACAACCTGAAGCGGACGCGACGCGCTGAGCCACCAGATGCTGAAAAGCAATGCGGACGCAAGGATTCCCGCCAGCAGGTTCAGGTTCCCTGCGCGAAGAAGCTGCTTCACCTGGCCGGGTCCCATCATTCCCGCACGATTGGCTGCCAGATCCTGCTCGTTCGAATGGAATGCACTTAAGAGAGATCTTTGATCCATGGCATTGATCGGAACCGTTAGGCGATGAAGCGTCAAAAAGAATGGCGCCAGATGCACGAAAGCGGCGCGAACTTCTTTCGTCGCAATTTGGTTGCGCACACAGTGAACCTCTGCGCATCGGACGCAATGCGGACTATCGCGCTCGGCCTCTCCCTTCTCTTTGTCCTGCTGGGCTGCGGAGTCCGGCCGCACACTCCCCTCGTGAAGGACGGGGTCCTCACCATCTCGGAAAACGACCTGGCACACGGGCGCATCCACATGGACGGGGACTGGGAATTTTACTCGAGCAGTCTCTTTCTTTCGGGGCAATTTCCGGAGACCCCTCGCAAGTACATGTATTTGCCGGGCTACTGGAATGACCAGGGCCCGACGGTGGATGAATACCCGGGTCATGGTTACGCAACCTATCGGGTTCGGATTCACGCCCCGGCGCAGGAGCGCCTGGCAGTGTACGTTCCCCATGCGTTCACCGCTTACAGACTGTACGCCAACGGAGCGCTGATTGCTGAAAACGGCCGTGTCGACAAAACAGCGGAAGGAACCATTGCTCAATTTCTTCCTCTTGCCGCGTCTCTTCCCGCAGCCGACCACGAGATCGAACTTGTGCTGCACGTGTCCAATTTCGTTTCGCTGAAAGGCGGCTTCCGTCAGAGTATTGAGCTCGGCCGCGAATCGAACATTCTCCATTATAAGCAGATACTACTCGGGCAGGATGTCTTTCTGATGGGATGCATGCTCGTCATTGCGCTGTTTCATCTG
>CAZUJO010000333.1:0-4598 GCA_964619995.1 uncultured Leptospiraceae bacterium | reverse complement strand
AGCGGTGTTTTGTGCGGATTGAGCAGATAAAATTGATTTGCGTTGCGGCCGATTTCTAGATTTTCTTGTTCCTGTCTCTCTCTTGCTCTGCTGATTGCATCGCTCAATTGTAAATACTTCTCCAAAGAGCGGTACATTCAATACCCCGATGGGACGAATCTCCTCTCAGAGAATCCAGAGATCTCGCGACCTGCGGTGACCGGCGAGTATATTCCCTTCAATGGCCGGGTCACGCTCATTCACTCAACCGAGCGCTATTCGCAAATCAAGTGGAATCGAACCATCGGCTGGGTCGATTCGTCTGCTCTTGGTCGTGATCCACCCAATACATCCTGGTTCACTTCGTCTCTGAATCCTGTTTCTCTGCGCGAGGAACCTTCGGACAGCGGCAGGCAGGTTGCGTCGCTGGATATCAACGAGCCGGTCGAGGTAATCACGACGGTTCCATCGCCGACCCGGGATGACCTGATGCTTCCGTTGTTCTGGGCGAAAGTCAGGTCGCCCAGGGGGACTGGCTGGATTGGAACGAGGAACATCTCTCAGAAGCAAACGGACTATTACTTCCTCGTCAGCGCATATTCGGGATTGAATTTGAGGGAAGCGCCTTCGCTTTCATCATCCGTCGTGAAGCTCATGCCCTTTTCAACGACCGGTAAGATCATTCGAAGAAATCATGAAGAGCTGGTCATCGATTCCCGCAAAGGGTTCTGGTTTCAGGGGGAATACGAAGGCAGAAAAGGCTGGGTCTTTTCCGGATACACTCTCATTTCGTCGGATCTCAACTCATTGCAGAATGGTATGGCGGCCATGGGCGAGGCGGCCTTCAGAAAATTCTTTGAAACAATTTCCGAAGGCGTTCAAATGTCCGAGCAAGAATTTCAGGCTGTGAGGAACGAGTTCCCGCATGAAGAAACCACCGAAACAAAATACTTCGAAATTCATCGGCTGTCCGCAGCGCCTGGTGACCAGTGCGACCAGCGCGTGCGAAATCAGCTGATTTTCAGGAATAAGAAGACGGGCGCGTATTTCCATTTTTCCGGCGGCATTGAGGAATTCGTCCAGAGCAGCGATACGCCGCTGCCCGAGTCGATTCAGACGACCGTTTCCTTTTGCGTCTGCTGTTGTCCGTGGATGGAAAGTCGGACTTATTTTCTCATGCAAGACAGTGTAAAAATGGCCGCAGTATCGCTTGGCGCTCCATCGAACGAAGACAACGGGCGGTGCAACTTCGGGCCCATTATGTCAGGCTATGCGTGGGGAGGCGGATACCGCAAAATCTCTGATACGCAGTTGATGGGGCATCTCAGATTTCCGAACTGCGATGACGTAAATCCGGGGAAGGCTGTCATGACTGGAGGCAGCTTCGAGCCATCGGGCTTCAAGCATGAGTTGTTCATTGTCCTCGATTATGATCCTGCGCGGAATTCCGTAGAAGTTCGTAAGACATATGAGCAAGGTGTTCCCGGCGCATTTAGCGCCGCCTGGAATCAGGCTGCCAGCCGCCCTTGATGAATCGCAGACAACCCTGCGCCGCTTTCTCTGTCACCCGCGCAGGTCCATGCGCATCATCTCAAACTTTGCATTCGGCAGCAGGCCAGCCTCATCGGCTGACAATTCTGGTTTGATCCGCAAAAGAAAATACATATCGATCTCGCCTTTTCCTTTCGCTTTGATTTTGCCGCGATACTCGCAATCGAAGAAGTCCTTTACCATCTCATACGTGTCCCCGGAAATATTCACTTTACCCGGCTCACTCGAAGATTCCATCCTGCTTGCGGTGTTGACTGTGTCGCCCCAGATATCGTATGCGAACTTGTTTGTGCCAATCACGCCCGCAGTAACCGGACCGGAATGAATCCCAATGCGAAGCCGCCAGAATTCCTGGCCCTGCATGGTTCGAATTTCATAAGCCTGCAGCATGAAATCGCGGAACTCAAGCGCGGTAAGGCATGCATCAATCGCGTGCGTCTCATTGATCTGTGGCAGCCCGCCTGCGCACATGTATGAGTCACCAATGGTCTTCAGTTTTTCCATATTGTTGCGCGCCGCTACCGCATCGAATTGGCTGAAACAGCCGTCGAGTTCTGCGACCAGCTCATCCGGCAGCATGTTTTCCGATGCCTTTGTGAATCCTACGAAATCTGTGAACAACACCGACACGGAATCAAAGAAGAGCGGTTCAACTTTTCCCGTTTCCTTGAGCTCGTCGGCGATGGATGAAGGCAGAATGTTTGCGAGGAGTCTCTCTGATTCTTGACGGGCGCGCTCGATTTCCTGACTGGCATTCTCCGCGAGAGCCCGCTGTTCTTCGACACGCTCGCGCTCCAGGCGCACGTCGCGAATCAGATTCGATGCATGCACGGCCCCGGCGATTTGTTCCGCGAAGCGTCCCACGGACTTGACCTGTTCTTCGGAGAGGATCATAGGTCGATTGTAGTTACTGAAGTTTACCACACCAATGAGCGCTCCCTGAACTTTCAGCGGGATGAGCATGAGCGACTTGAGTTTCAAATTCACTATCAAGGGAAGCTCCGTCGGCGCGAGCTGGAGTTGGGTAAAATCTTTTACGTAGACCGGTCGTCCGCGCCGAATTCCGAGAATGAGCGGACTGCGGTCTTCCAGGGACAATCGATAGCGGAAGAAGAAATCCTTTTCCTCAGTCAGGGACAGGTCGGCGGGCAAACGCGCGCGATAACCGTAGAGCTCTCCGCGCTCTCGGTCGAGCAGCTGCACGCCGCAATAGTCCACTTCATATCTTGCGGTGATGTAATCGAAAATGCCGTCGAGCACGGTATCGAGATCTGTATTCGCGTTGATTTGTTTTGTGACCTCTGTCAGCTGTACGATTTCGTCGGCGGCGCTTACGGCTGCTTCGCGCGCGGCCTTTGTTGCGGCCAGAAGCCTCGCGTTCTGAATCGCTCCCGTAATCTGGTCACAGAACAGAGCGATCGCGTCTATGTCCGATCTGGCTTTCCTCTGCTCGCCAAACGAAAGCCAGAGGATTCCGATCGTTTGTTTCTGAATCACAATCGGAAACTGGGCAAGAGAGGTTAGCTTCAGCTTCTCAACGATTTCACGGTCAAATTCAGACGGGAAACCGCTGAGCCGCGGCATGTAGAACGGTTTTTGCCTTTGAAACGTTCGGTAGAGTGTGCCGCTCGCTTCGGTCAGGGGAACTTCCAGACTCATAACGTAGTCAATGGACTCTTTGACCCGGTCCGTTGCGCAGTGGACGGTTCGCAGCGCGGTCCGCTCTTCGTTGACCATCTGCAGGACAATGTCGATCGCTTGAAATGTGGTTCGCAGATAAGCAAACACGTCGTTCAGAATGTGCTCCAGGTCGGATGATTCATTGATGGCCCGCGCAACCTCAGCGATTTTAGACGACTGTTCGCGCGCCGCCTCCGCTTCCCTGCGCGCCGCTTCCGCCAGGTCTCGCTCGCTTGCGATTTGACTCAGAAGCTGCGTTGAATGAACCGCGCCGGCGATCTGATTGCAGAAGCCTTCGATCGCCTGAACTTCTGTGCGCTGAATTCCCTCCGGATGTTCGAAGGATGTGCACATGATCATTCCGATGCTGCGGCCGTGCACAACGAGGGGCACAAGCAGGAACCATTCGAGCATGAGCTCTTCGACGAGCGCTCGGTCGCGTTCGATCCCCGGGTACGGCTTCGCAAAAATATTCCGCGCGCCCCGCGTGCGAATCATCAGGGGTTTCTTGCGATTGAATGCGATTCTGAGCAGACCGCCGTTTTCTCCTGCGGGCACGTCAATCTTCTGAGCTCGCGCCGCAATCGAAGAATCGACCGTTGTACCAACAAACGACCGGGCCGCGGCGAGATGGCCGTTACTTTTTTCGGGCAGAAGCAGAATGACAGAATCAATCTTGAATTCCGCCTGCAGATACAAAACAATCTGCTCGATCAATCCGGCAAAGTCCGTGCTGGCGGTGAATGCGCGCGCAAATTCATTGGTCTTTTGCGCATTGCGTCGCTGATTTTCCGCATCGGCTCGAGCGTCGGCCATCGATCTGGAAAGTCTGTGCGTAACGGTTGTCAGTATGCCGAGACCGATGAGCAGGAGCGTTCCGGTGACTGCAATCGTCAACGGTGAACTGGGAGTCGGTCCTTTGCCGATCATATTGAGGTCGGGAACAATCCCCTGTGAAGTCGCTATCTCCGATGCGAGAACGAGAAACGCGCCGATCAGGGCAGCGAAACGACCGCGCCACGGAGTGGACCCGAACGAGCTGAAGACGGTCGGCACCGCAAGCCCGAGCACGATCGGTGAATCCGTGCCGCCTGATAGATGCGCGGCGAGAGCGATTAGCAGCATGTCGAGAAACGTCCGCACGTAAGCAAACAAGCCCGCCGTCGCAATTCGATAGCTGATTGAACCCTGTCGTTTCGGCAGGAGCAGAAAGATCAAGAAGCAGATGCTGAGCGTTGCAAAACCGCCGAACGTGATGATCAAACTCTGTTCGCGGGTGTGCCAGGCCAGCAGCGTGAACAAGAGTGAGAGCCCAACGCGCGCAATTGCGGTGCCTTTTCCGCGCGGAAGTTCTTCGAGTCTTTCTCTCCAGGGCGCCTCATCCGGCA
>CAZUJO010000332.1:0-4602 GCA_964619995.1 uncultured Leptospiraceae bacterium | reverse complement strand
CAAGACCGACGTCATTTCACTCTGAAAGACGGAGGTCAGGTGACGGTCAATGCCGCAACCTGGGCTTCGATGTTCGCTATCATCTTGTTGAAGGCAAACCGCTCGCGGCCGGCCCCCTCCTGCGATTCCTTGGCGTTTCTGTCGGAACAGGTTACCATCGCGCTTCGCTCGACGTGGACGCAGTTCAGACAGAGAATCAGAAAATGAAGATCTCTCTCACGCAGGGTTCGAATCTCGTATGGGACGGCGCAAATAAGGCGCAATTCAGCAGCAAGATCTCCACGGTGCCGGCGGAAGTGATGACGGGTCTGCAAATTCTGTACATCCTTAACCTTTCCTTCGGCGGCGGCGTTGCGATCAACCGGGGATCGAGCAACGCTGTTCTGACGCGGGTTGGTCCGGTGTATCTGAGCAACAACAGCGCAGCTTTGATCGCAGCGGCTTCCGGACAGACCGTTGCCTCTTCAGCGTACGATTCCTATCTATCGATGCAGGTAAGCGGAAGCGGCGAGGCGCCGCGCTCTCTGCCGTACGCGAAGCTCGGACTTGATTTCAATCTTCTCTGGATGAAAGTCTTTGCAGAAGGCGTCTGGGCGAAGCGTGCCTACGGCGCGAACGTCGGCGTTCGCGTGCAGATGTAAGGACTGGTTTCTCGCGCTCAGCGCAGACGATCGCGGAGCAAACGTCCGAACACTTCATATCCTTTTTCGTTGAAGTGCACCTGATCGACGCGCCCGTTTGGAAGAACGAATCGGAATTCTTCCTTCAGCTGTGGTTTGTCCGTATCAGCCATGGAAGGCCACAGGTCCAGATACTGCACTTGCTCGTCCCGGGTCAGATACTCCAGCTTACGGTTGTAATACGGAGTAATTGAATTTGCTTTCCACGAAACGACCGGCGGAACGCTCACCATAACGATTTGAACGCCCGGCACCTTTTGCTTCAAGGCGCGAAATACGGCTGCTGTGTTGTTCAGAACGTCCTTCATGCAGCGGCCCTGCAAAATGTCGTTTCCTCCAATCACAATGACAACCGTTTGGGGGCGCAGCGACACAACATCGCGGTCGAGGCGCTCGAGCAAACCCGCCGTGGTCTCACCGCCAATTCCTCGATTCGCCACATCGAGTCCTGGCAGATACGCCTGCAGGCGCGGGCCCGCGAAAAGCGCGATCGTGGAATCTCCGGTCAGCACAATGCGGGCTGTAGTTCGATTTTCGCCGGTCCATGACTGACGGACGGCTTCCTTGATCAGACGAAAGCCGCTGTCTGTTTCGGTTGGAAGCGGACCTTCCGTGCAGTGAAATTCATGATCCAGGTAATCCTGGCCCATGGCTGACCCGCGGGGGTCGCCGGACTTACAGCCAGGGAACGCGGTGGTCAGCGCGGCAAAAACAAGCAGGACAATTGGTTTACGAAACAATGATGCTCCCCGGCTTCGCGGGCTCGCGGTAGATCCGCAGACCCTTGAGGCGCCGTTGTTTGCGTTTGCGTATGAATCTCTTAAAGATTGCTTTGATGAAATTTCGCCTGCGTTTTTTCACGCCGTATTCATCCAGGAAATTGCGGACGAGCGGATAGACATCTTCGCGCGCGCGATCCCCGAGAACAATGCCAGTGTGACAGTAATCGCAATGGTATCCCGTGGCCTTTCCGAGAAGTTTAAATTCTTTAATATCGCTTCCGCACTGGTCAAACGCATATTTTACAGACTCGGCGGGAGCAATGTGATCGCGTGTCCCGGCGAGAAAGAGCGCCGGAGTTCGGATCTTCTTCAATCCCTCCCGATAGCTGTGCGAACCGTCGCGGGTGTATTCGACCCCGCTTTTGATCCAATCAATGAACTGTTGAATCAGACCAACGCCAATGTTCTCAATCCCATTCTTCATCAAGCGGCGGATGGTAACCTTTGAGATATTTTCCGAATCATAGACAATGTTGTCGATCGGGGTGAGAAATCGGCCCGTGAGCGGAGAAATAATCTGCGCGCCAAATTTCATATCGAGCACGCGCGGCAGCCACGGCATGTGTGCGATGGCGCCCCAGATCGTCGTCTTCGCATGTTCAAGCTTGCCAGGGCTTGCGATCGCAGTGAAGCATGCAACGTCTTCGCTCCCGGACAACTGCCTTCCGAGAAACCCGTACATGATCATCGATCCCATGCTGTGACCAACCCAGTTGATCTTCGGAGCGCCCGTCAGCTCCTTCACGCGGCGGATTACCGCGGGCACGTCATACATCACGATGTCATCAAAATTGAAATCGCGGTAGCGGCCTTTTGATGAATGATACGATTTTCCAGTTCCGCGAAGACTGAGAACAAACACCGGGTAGCCGTTCTGCTTGAGAAAATACGGAAGACTGTGCGCCTCATCCAGATCGACCCCGTATTTGTTTACGGCGATGCCGTGAGACATGATGACCGGGTAAGCGTTCGGCTTCGGGTATCGCGGCATATGAAAATGCATGGCGATGTTCCAGCCGTCGTCGGTGTGCGCGTAAAAGACCTGGTCTGCAATGTCGCGGGTCCCATAGAGTTTGTCCCACCAGTAAAGGAAGAAGGGATAGAAAAGCACCAGGACGGCAAGGAAGGCGGCCATTACGAGAGCCGCTGTCCCCGCCACAAACGCGAAAACCAGGATGATGATGATCGAGAGCAGGATCGTCAGAGGATCTTTGCGTTTTTTGATGGGACCAAACAAGGTGCTTTACAAAATGCGTCAGGAGTGCCCTCGATCAACCAAAATATGCAACGAGAGCAGGACCGGCAGGTTTTCCGAGGCCCGTTTTTCCAGATCAGCATCCCGGGCCACTGGGAAGCGGAAATCATTGAGAACATGCCCGCTTTTTTTGACCCGGAAGGGGCCGGCGTTTTGCAGGTCGCGGCCTTTCGGCGCGAAGGCCAGGATTACGATCTTCAATCCGAGCTGGAACGTTACCTGAGCCAGAATGACATCGAAGCGGACCCGGAACGCATGGCGCGCTTTCAACTTCCGTCCGGAGTCGCAGGGATTGCCGTCGAATACATCGTCGACAATCGTTTCTGGATGGTGAACGTCATCGGTAAAGAACAGAAGTTCCTTCTGGTGCTGTATAATTCCGACGAAGTGCCGGATTCAAATACAGCCATGCTGATCTCCGAGACCCTGGGTACGATCGAGTTTTTTGAATGAAGCGGATCATCGTGATGGCATCCGGGCGCGGCTCAAACTTTCGCGCCGTGCTTGAATGGCTTTCGCAGCATCCGGGTCAGGCGGCCGTGACAACGCTGGTCACGGATCGACCGGACACGGGGGCGGAACTGCTTGCGCGCGAAAACAAAATTGAAGTGATGCGCTTCGATTACAGTCAGAAGGAATTCCGTGCCCAGACGGAGCGAAAATTGACCGAGGCGATGGTAGCTCTGAACCCGGACCTGATCCTCGCCCTTGGCTTTATGAAGATACTCCCGCCGGATCTCGTCCGCGCTTTCCCGCATCGCATCCTCAACGTCCATCCTTCCCTGCTCCCTGCCTTCCCGGGAATGAATGCGCAAAAGCAGGCCCTGGATTACGGCGTTCGGATCACTGGCGCCACTGTGCACTTTGTCGATGTCGGCGTAGACACGGGACCAATCATTCTGCAGGGCTGCGTCGAAATTCCGGAGAGAAGCACGCACGAAGAATTGAGCGCGCTCATTCGCACGCAGGAGCATGCTCTCGTCGCGCGGGCCCTTGAGCTTTTTCTTTCGGGGCAAATCCAGGTGGACGGCAGAAACGTTCGAACAAAATCAAGAGGACAATCATGATACAGGTCAAACGAGCTCTCATCTCCGTGTCCGACAAAAGCGGACTCAACGACTTCGCAAGATTTCTTGCCGCGCGAGGCGTTGACATCATATCCACGGGCGGCACGCTCAAGGCGCTGAAAGACGCGGGCATTCCGGCGCGCGCTGTTGAAGAAGTGACAGGATTTCCGGAAATCATGGACGGACGTGTGAAGACGCTTCATCCGAAAATTCACGGCGGTCTTCTGGCCCTGCGAGATCAGCCTTCGCACACGCAGGCCATGCAGACGCAGCAGATCGAAGGCATTGATCTTCTGATCGTAAATCTCTATCCGTTTGCCGCCACCATCGCGCGGGATGCGTCCTTTGAAGAGTGCATCGAAAACATTGACATTGGCGGACCTGCTATGCTGCGCGCGGCGGCAAAGAATTACAGATTCTGCGCGCCAGTAACCGATCCCGCCGACTATCCACGCATCAAAGAGGAAATCGAAAAGAACGGCGGCATTCCTGAGAAAATGTCTCTCAATCTGGCCCGCCGCGTGTTTCATCATACGTCGGAGTATGATTCGCTGATCTCGCAGTATCTCGACGGCATCGAGCATGTAAAATTCCCCGATTCGATTACGCTGGCGTTTCGCAAGATCCAACCCATGCGTTACGGCGAGAATCCGCACCAGGAAGCGGCCTACTACAGACCCGTGCTCGAACTCGAGCGTGAACGGCGCACAGGCGCCCTCTGGCATCAGATCCAGGGCAAGGAATTGTCATACAACAATATGCTCGATGCGAACGCCGCTTTGATGTGCGCACTCTCTCTCCCCGGCCACGGTGTCGTC
>CAZUJO010000331.1:0-4607 GCA_964619995.1 uncultured Leptospiraceae bacterium | reverse complement strand
GATCCATCTGCTTCAGCACAAAGCCCGCAATTCCCAGGACGAGATCGGCCATCACTGCACCGTAAAAAACGAGCAAAGGCAGATAACGTTTCTCCTTCGGAACCAGAAAAAGAAAATTCCAGGAAACGACGGCCGTATAGCTCAGGACGGAGACCTTGAGCAGCACGTTCAGGAGATGGATCGCCGCCGCCACGCCTTCCTGATCGATCCCAGGCATCCACTGCAGGACGAAGCAGAGAAGCGAAACGGCGCCTGGCAAAAGATGCGGCCACAACAAGACATTCGGGCTGCCAAGAAGACTTCTCGCGTAGAGAAAAATGAGGGGGCCGATCAGGTACGCTGCGGGAAGATGGAAGCCGGCAAAACGCGGCGGCAGGCCGGCGCCTCCGAGAATGAGCGCTCCTGAAAGCAGCCAGACCGCCGAGCAGAGAAGCAGCAGCGAAGGAATGGAATCACGAAACGGTCTGAGTCCGCGCTCGGAGATCATGAGCGACAGGGCCCATACAACCGAGAATATGCAGCCTGAAAGAAGCCACGCAGTCATGAATCATTCAGCCCGGCTCCGGCGTCGCTTTTCACTTCAAAATGACGCACTTTGTTGGCCGCAAGAACCGACAGCACGTTGCGGCGCGCTTCCGGATCCGGGGCGTAGCAGAAGCATGTGCCGCCGCCGCCCGATCCATTTATTTTACCGCCTGCGGCGCCGGAGTCGTTTGCGAGTTTCAGAATCCAGTCGATTCGTTCGGTTGAGATTCCCAGCGTCTTTGAAAGGATGCGGTGTTCTTCTGTAAGCATCCGTCCGAGATCTGCCGGATCAAATGTTCCGCGAAACATAGTGAGCCCTCTGCGGCACAGATCGCGGTTCTTCAAATGATCGACGGCGACCTTCCAGTGGTCTTCGCTCTTTTGACCGGACGTTAGGCGGCCTTCGATATCGGAGGTTGCGGACGCAAAGAGATCAAATCCGGTCATTTCTGTTTTCGCCTTCGCGATGGAGTTTCGCGCGCGATCGCCGATGGAACTTAGAATGCCCTGCGTGTCTTTCGGATCGCCCGAATCGATCAGTATGATTCCTTCAAGATGCGCGGGCAGGCTTTCCACTCCGTAGGGAATGGGCCGCGACGAATCCGGGAAAACATGAATGAGCCCGCCCAGGTAGCAGGAATACTGATCCATCATGCCGCCTGCGCCGTGGAATTTTTCTTTTTCGCCGCGATAGACCAGGTACGCTGCGCGCTGGGGATCGTGGATGTACGACTGCTTGTCCGGATGCTCGCCGATCTCTAGAAGCAGGCGCATCCACGCAGCCGACATGGCGGAAGACGAAGAGCATCCTGCGCGAAGCGGAATCTGCGAGCGAAACACAGCCTTCCCGCCCCTTGGAAAGCGAAACCCTTCTTCGATGAGGACGCGCGCAATTCCCCAGCAAAAATCCTCGGGCCCCGCAGGCGATTCTGCCGAGGGATCAAACACCGTATGCACGTCCGGCCCAAGATCCGGCTTTGATATATGAATCTGCTTTGTGTCTCCAAACTGAAACTCAATTTGAAACCGCAGATTCACTGCCATGGCAATTACAGGCAGACCCAGGTAATCCTGGTGCTCTCCAAAAAGACAGATGCGGCCGGGTGCGCTGACGAGCATGGGTTCTCTTGCCGCCGACCCGCGAATCGCACAATACTAATTCTATTGACCGGGCTCCGCGCGCCCGGGACATAACGGATCCACCGGCCATGAGCAAATTCATTCTGTACTGCGACGGGGCATCGCGCGGCAATCCGGGGCCTGCTTCGATCGGGGCGGTCGCCTACCGCGACGGCGAAGAAGCGCCTGCCATGGAGATTTCAAAGTCCATTGGCCGCGCCACGAACAACCAGGCCGAGTATCGCGCCCTGATCGAAGGGCTGCGCGGCGTATCCCGGTTCAAACCGGCTCACGTGGAAGTGAGGATGGACTCAGAACTCGTCGTGCGTCAGGTTCAGGGCCAGTACAAAGTGAAGAACGAAGGCCTCAAGCCGCTGTTCCTTGAGGTTCAGGAAGCCATCCGCGGCTTGAAATGCACCTTTCATCACGTGCCGCGAGAGAAGAACAAGGAAGCCGACCGTCTGGCCAACGAGGCACTCGACAATCCGGCCCATGGGACGACTTAGACCCGCCGGATCCTTCAGGGTTCCAAAAATTTTTTGTTTGACAAACGTGTTTTTGACCGCTTTTTCTAGCCCTGCGCCGGCGGACGGGGGGATTGCACTTTTCCGTCGTGCAAAAACTAGGAGTAAATAAATGAAACATGCGAAGATTTTTGCCTTCGCGCTGGCGGCCCTTGCAGTAACGGGCGTGCGGGCGGAAGGCAGCTACGCGGGCGTTGCCCTCGGACTTCAATTTGACCTGGCAAGCCTTGGCAAGACCATCCTTCTTGACGGTCTGGAAAGCCCAACGGCACCGCCGCCGGACGTTGGAAACGCATCCTGCGTGAGCGTGATTGTATGTCCGCCCAAGACTGCGGGCGCAACCTCAAACCAGCAAGTGATTGTGCCGGAAAACAAACTGGAAGTCTACAAAAAGCTGAGCTTCGGGTTTATCGACTACAATAACAAGAATGGCGGCCCAATGACCGGTCTCGCTATGAAAGCCTTCTATGAGAAAGAATGGACCAATGCATTCGTTCGCGCGGGCGTAAACTACACTCGCAAAATCAAGGGTGGCGACACTTCTTCTTCAATCGCCGGTATCGAATGGTACCATGTGAAGTTCGACTATCGTTCCCTGATCACTCCGGTTTACCTCGGTCTGAAGACGAACGTAGGCGAGACCACTTCTTTCTACATGGGCGGCGGTCTGAACTACTACGAGGGCGGCTTCTCTCTCTCCGGAACCAACATCGGAGCGATTCCTACGTATATCCTGAACGTGAACACTACAGGCACAACAAACAACAACCCTGTAGCACAGCTGGTCGGAACGATCGGTCTGACCCCAACGCTCTCTTGCCCGGCAACGGGTTCACAGAACACGGGAACAGCCGGTACTACGAACTGCGCAGTATCTCCTACGAAAGCGTTCGGTCTCTATGGAGACCACGTAAAGTTTAACGCTGCTGGCGTTGGCTTCAACTTCGTAATGGGTATCGAGAAGAAACTCGAAAGCGGCGACAAACTGTTCTTCGAATTCGAACAGATCATTGCTGGCGAAAACGGCGACGGTGGAACACACAGCATCGGCGGTTATCTTTCCTTCGCACCGCTGGTTTCCTACCCGCAGAACCTGTCCGGAACTGTTTATACAGTCGGATACAAAATGCACATGTGATTTGATTCACTTTGCGTGAAAAGAGCCGCGCTCACAAGGCGCGGCTTTTTTTTTAGCCCGGGGCCAACAGGACGCCGCGCTCCGGCGGGACTTCACTTACATTTCCAGCGCTTCGAGTTTCCTGTGCAGATACCAGGCGTGGTGCTCAAGATGCCAGACATTGTACACGAGCACATCTTGAAGAGTCTGCTCTCCGCGTTCCGGATGAATTCCAATGCGTCCGAAATCTTTCTCAAGCAGAGTTGAAAGCCAGGACGCAGTCCAGATTCGCACGCCTTTGATGGCTTCGAGCACTTCTATGATCAAATCGCCGTGATACATTTCGCGCGCGATGAACTGGTTTTCATCCCAGACGGCGAACTGCGGTCTTTCTTCCGCTGCGATGCGCCTCATCCGATGAGTAAAAGCGATTTCCGCATCGGCGATGTGGCCGATGACCATGCGAACTGACCATTCTCCCGCTTCCGACCCGGGCGGAAATTTTCGGTCGAGCAAAGCGTGATCCAGCCGCGAGGCCGAAGCAGGCAGCATTCCAACGCCATGCTCGTAGCGCCGCACGAGTTCTCGATGACTCATGGACTGGAAGAACGACAGTTCGGGTTTCAAAGCCATGCGCACTCTGTGGCGGAACATGGCCGCCTGCATAGAGGTTTTTTTGAATCGCAGGGGGTTGACATGGGCGGGTTCAAAAGCATTGAAGCCTAGATGTCTGCTCTGAAATCAATCCGCACATTTGTGGTCGAGGATGATCCGGCGACGCGCGAAGTCCTTTTCGCCTACCTCAGAAAAAGGCCGGATTTGGAGCTTGCAGGCTGGGCGGCTGACGGTGCCGAAGCGGTAGAGAAGCTCAAATCCGTAGAGCCTGATCTGCTATTCCTGGACATACACCTTCCTGGAATGAGCGGGTTCGAGGTCGTTGAACATCTGGAAACGGACCCTTACATAATCTTTATTACGGGGGCTGTGGACCGAGCTGTTGAAGCGTTCGAGATCGGCGCAATCGACTATCTGCTCAAACCGGTCAGCGCCGATCGGTTTGAAACATCCATCGAACGCTGCCTGCGTTTTCTCAGGCGCCCGGAACCGCAGCCCCGAAGGAAGGGACTCTTTATTGCGGAAAAAGAAAACTTCTTTCTCGTTCAATTCAAAGACATTATCTACATCTCTTCGCACGAGAATTACTCGGCGATTCACGCCGCAAGCCGCGATTACGTAACGTATTCCTCCCTGAAGCGAATGGAGGACCGACTTCCCGCAGATGAATTTATACGTATTTATAAACAATTTATCGTGAATGTTGA
>CAZUJO010000330.1:0-4608 GCA_964619995.1 uncultured Leptospiraceae bacterium | reverse complement strand
CGTACACACAGAGGAATCTGCGGTATTCGCAGGTCGTCCCATTGACGATGTATGAAGAGGCGAACTCCGGGTCGAATCTGCCCGCGCAGGTGGACATCTATTCCACACCGGGCAGCAAGTACGAATTCCTGTTTCTCGCAAAAGGCGGCGGATCAGCAAACAAAACCTATCTCTACCAGGAAACAAAGGCTCTGCTCAACCCCGCATCCCTTGAGAAATTCGTAGCAGAGAAGGTTTCCTCTCTCGGGACAGCAGCCTGTCCTCCGTATCACATCGCCGTCGTCATCGGAGGAACCTCAGCAGAGATGACTCTGAAAACCGTGAAGCTCGCAAGTGCGGGGTACCTGGATCATCTTCCAACGTCAGGCGGCAAGGACGGGCACGCATTCCGCGATCCAGAGCTCGAAGAGAAGATGCTGGATGCAGCGCGAAAGTCAGGAATCGGCGCGCAGTTCGGCGGCAAATACCTGGCGCATGATTTTCGCGTTATCCGTCTGCCGCGTCACGGCGCTTCCTGCCCGGTAGGCCTCGGTGTCAGCTGCAGCGCGGATCGAAACATCAAGGCGAAGATCACAAAAGATGGAATCTTCCTCGAGCAGCTTGAATTCAATCCGGCGAAATACCTGCCTTCCGAAGAGCAGATGAAAATCGCGGGGCAGGTCGTTCACATCGATCTCAATCAGCCCATGGATCAGATTCGCGCCATTCTCTCGAAACATCCCGTCAAGACCCGCGTGATGCTCACCGGCCGTCTTGTGGTCGCGCGCGACATCGCGCATGCGAAACTTAAAGAGAGGCTCGACCGCGGCGAAGCGCTTCCCGATTACTTTCGCAACCATCCGATCTATTATGCGGGCCCGGCAAAGACGCCTGACGGTATGCCCTCGGGTTCGTTCGGTCCCACGACGGCGGGCCGCATGGACAGCTACGTGCCGGTATTCCAGGAAAAAGGCTATTCGCTCGTCACTCTTGCGAAAGGGAACCGCTCGCAGGTCGTTACAGACAGCTGCAAGGCGAACGGCGGATTCTATCTTGGATCGATCGGCGGCCCCGCAGCGCTCCTGGCCAAAGAGAACATCAAGAAAGTTGAGGTTCTTGACTATCCGGAACTCGGCATGGAGGCGATCTGGGCCATTGATGTTGAAAACTTTCCTGCGTTCATCGTTGTGGACGACAAAGGAAATGATTTCTTCAAGATGCTGAAGTGATCTTCTCCGCGCGCAATACGATCGGCCGCGCGGCCCTTGCGCTTGCAGTCTTTGCGGTTGCAGCGTGTTCGTCCTTTCCCGCAGAGCGTGCGAGCGTGGACGGCCGGGTCTTCGAATTTACCGCGAAACCGGGCCCTGCTCCCGTCATATTTGAAAACGGCCTTGGCGGGAAGATGGACTGGTGGCGCAAAGTCTATCCGGTCATCGCGGAAGACCATGCGGTGTTTGCGTACAATCGGGCGGGATACGGACAGAGCACACCCGCGGCCGAACCGCGCGACACGGAGCACATCACAGAAGAACTGCGCGCAATTCTCCGCGCAAAGGGCTTTTCGCCGCCGTACATCCTCGTGGGGCATTCGTTCGGCGGACTCATTGCGCAGTATTACGCGCGAAAGTATCCGGAAGAAGTCAGCGCGCTAGTCCTTGTGGACTCCACTCATCCGCGCCAGCTCACCGGCCCCGGCGCGATTGAAAACTGGCCCGGCTGGTTTCGCTGTTTGTTTCGCGCCTGGAGTTCTGATACGGAAGAATCCGAAATGATGACCTTGAATCAGTCCGGCGCGCAGGTTCTTGCGCTTCCGCCTTTCAAGGGTCCCGTATTTGTCCTGTCGGCCGCAAAGCCGCTCGAAGATCATTCAGAGATGGCGGACGATGCAAATGAAAAACGCAGACAGATTGCCCGCATGTATCCGAATGCGAAACAGATCTGGGTAGACAGCGGCCACGGCATTCCGCTCGAAAAGCCGGAGGCCGTGATCGAGGCAATCCGTCAGGCGGCATCGCAATCCGCCCCGTGAGCGGCGCGCCGCACAGTTAATGAGAAATCGTTTTCCGAATGTGTTCTTCGATGAGAGCCGGGTCGATCCCGTTTACGCGCGCAGCCTCAAGAATCCAGGCGGCCTCACGCGCATGAAGCACACCGTCGCAGGCGGCAAGACCAACAGCGTCGAGAATGAATGCATGCGCCGTCTCTTTTGAATGAAAACGTCCGGGCTTTTTCGGAAAATACCGATTCGTCAGAACCGAATCAATCATCTCGGCAATGTAAGAGGCTTCAAACCCCTGCTCCGCTCCATACTCATGGATCCGCTTGATTTCGCGCTCATGCAGGTGCCCATCGACAGCCATGATCTGCAGAAGATTCTGCAGATACGTGCCCATGTCCTGAAGGTCTTCTGGACTCCTCATATCAGGCCGTCCGGGCGCGAGCCACCTCGATGTACACACTGGCCGGCGGAGGGCTTGCAGCTGCGCCCGGCGTGGCAAGCAGGATCCTGGCATGGCGGCGCTCTGCATACTCGCAGATGTCGCGGATGTTCCGCCCCGACATACCTTCGCAGACCATGGCCAGTTCAATGAGCTCTTCGGATTTCAGATGTTTCGCATACGTACGGAAGATTGCGCGAATCTCTTCGCGGCCGGGAAGAGGGAAACGGATCGTATGGTCAAATCGGCTGAGGAGGGCGTGATCGAGATCCTGCGCCCGGTTTGTCGCGCCAAGCGTGATCACGCCATCGCGCGTATCGAGGCCGTCAATTTTGCGAAGCAGCACGGAAAGAACGCGCCTGGTCGCCTCAAACATTCCTTCATCGCGGCTCCCCGCAAGGGAATCGATTTCATCGAGAAAAAGAATTACGTGATCCATCTGGGCTGCGGCGTCAAAGATCCGGGAGAGATTCTGCGCAGATTCTCCGTAGTACTTACTTAATATATTTTCAATCGGCACATAGATCAGGGGAATTCCGGTGTCCGCGGCAATGATTCGCGCCATGGTGGTTTTGCCGACCCCCGGGGGTCCTTCAAAAAGGATCGCGCGCGGCATGACGCCCTGGTCGGAACCCCGCGCCAGCCGGGCCACTTCGCGGAAAAGCTCGGAGTTCTTAACCGGCAATACTACACTTTCTTTAACTTCTGTT
This sequence comes from uncultured Leptospiraceae bacterium, assembly GCA_964619995.1. Lineage (GTDB taxonomy): Bacteria > Spirochaetota > Leptospiria > Leptospirales > Leptonemataceae > JAEUSB01. The sequence goes on along the minus strand of CAZUJO010000330.1, from coordinate 1,481 downwards.
TTGATCTGTTCGTATCCGGCCATCCAGGTCCACGGATCGGCGCCCGATGCATCCGGTTTCATAACCTGCGCGCCGAGGCCGGCGAGCACGGCAGCAGGATCGGCCGCGTTTTTGTCTATGTGAAAGAGCCGGAACAATGCGATGCATGCCTGGATCTCTTCTTGAACCAGGTTTCCTTTGCGCGTCACCTCGACTCGAGGAGTTCCGACGTGCATGAATTTGAACTTGATTCCGGCAGTGATGGCGCGCGAAGAGAAGAGATCTCCCATACCCTGAAGGACAACGAAGCCCGGCTCAAACGTGTGGATGCGAACGTGCTCAATGTGAGCTTTCACGCATTCAATTGCGTCGAGCAGCGATGCCCGGTCGAGCGAACGCGGGCCGAATGCAAAGCGCGTTTCGCCCTGCTCGAACGAAACGGCCGGCAGTTCCCCTCCCGCAGTCTCGCAGGACTTCTCAATCTGCTCCCGCGCCCGGGCAAAGTCAATCTCTTGAGGCCGCTCTTCCGACATGGTAAGTAGCAGTAGCACGCAGAACCGCCCTGCTGGTCAATTCCGATTGACGCGGGTCCGGGGCTGAGCGACCTGAGGGTCTCATGAAATGGGCGGCAGTGCTGTTGTGTTTCTCATCCTGCGCCTTCGTTCCGCCGCCGGCCGTCGAAAACGGCAGAATCGATCTGCGGTCCTATCATTTCGAGCACCCGCTCAGGCTCGGCGGGCAATGGGAAGTTCAATTTGGCGCCCTCGTCTGCGGCAAGCAGTTCCAGCCGGAATCGCTCTTCAAAATCCCCGGAAACTGGACCGAATTTCCGTCTCAACGCGGCCCCGTTCCGTCCTTCGGCGCTGCAACCTTTCATGCGAAGATCCTGCTGCCCAAAAATATGAAGACGAAAATCTACCTGGAAGGCGCGGAAGGATCGTATCGGATCTGCCAGGGGGATTCTGTGATCGCGCACGGCGGATCGCCCGCAACGTCCCGAGAAGAAACAGTCCATTCATTTGAGCCCGGCGCCGCAGAACTCGTCCCCGAAGAGGAGACGGACTTATATTTGCAGGTTGCGAATTTCGAACATGCGCGCGGAGGACCCATAGAGGAAATCGAGATTGGCACGCCCGAATCAATCGACCGCATGATGCGCGTCCGCTGGCAGCGCGACCTCTTCATCATGGGCGCGCTTTTCGTAATCGGCATTTATCATTTTGTGCTCTTTGCACTTCGGCGCGAAGAGCAGGCCCCGCTGTGGCTTGGTCTTGTGTGTTTTGTCATCATCCTTCGCACGATTATGATGAATCATTACATCGAGTCGCTTTTTCCAGAAGCAACGAACTACAGGCTTTTCCTTCGCCTCGAATACTTCACGCTGTACGCTTCCGCGCCCCTTTTCATGGCATTTCTCCGTTCGCTGTTTCCCGGATCGTTTTCGAAGCGAGTTGCAGTCGCAGTGTACGCGGGCGGTTTTCTGTACTGTCTCTGCCTGGTTC
>CAZUJO010000329.1:1057-4609 GCA_964619995.1 uncultured Leptospiraceae bacterium | reverse complement strand
CCATCTGCGTGTATGCCTGTGCGCCGGGCTTCTGGAACACGACGCGGATTCCCGGAACAAAATCGGCAGGAGCCGGCGGCTCCGGTTTTCCCGAAAACGGATCGGGCAGGGAATCGACATCGCCGTTTGGCAGAAGACGGATGTTGTAAACCGAATGCACGCGGTTTCCCGTCCGCGCTGCGAATACAAGAAGGACAGGGGCCACGCCGGAGAGTTTCGTTGCTTTCAGATCATTGACCATGTGCAGGGTCTGAAAGAATGAATAGTTCAGAATGCTCCGGAGAGAAACTTGAAGGCCGGCCAGACTCTGGTTGATGTCCGCGGGCTTCAGTCCCTGAAGAGACGGAGGAGGCCCGGGCGGTTCAAGCCCGAAAAAAACGTATTCCGATCCGTTCGGGAAAAACGTGTAGATGTTCAGGAAGTCAGCGCCGCTGAACGGATAGAAAATAAATCCGTCCACCTTTCCGAGTTCTTCGTCGCGCCACTTGCGCTGCGGTTCGAGCTGGCCCTTTTCAACTTCAGGCCACACCTTTGAGAAATATTGCTTCTGGCTCGCAGCTGCAGGAAGTGATTCGAGTTCAGCGATCGTAGTGCCGGGCTCCTGATCCATTCCGGCAAGGAAGCGCGCGATATCGTTCCATTCGCGGTGAGATTCAATGTTTTCGCGCGCAGAGGCCGGGGAGTTGCCGCCTTTGCACACGAGAAAGAAAAAGGCGAACGCGGGAAGGGCAAAACGAAGTGAAGAACGCATGTGTTTATTGAAAAAAATATGCCCGTGAGTCAATTATAATTTGCACGCGAGGCGAGCTCGATGATCCTTGTCAGGCGCGCCTGCGCAGACCTTGCCCGATGAACGAATCAGAATCTCTAGCCCGCCGACTTGGATTCTGGAGCGCGAGCATCATAGTCGTGGCCAACATGATCGGCTCCGGAATCTTCGGAAACACTGGCATCATTCAAGAACAGGTCGGCTCGCCGATTGTCGTTCTCGGTCTCTGGCTTCTCGGCGGCCTCGTGGCTCTCGCCGGCGCTCTTTGCTACGCAGAGTTGTCCACCCTCTACCCGCATGCGGGAGGCGAGTATGTGTATCTCAAAAACATATTCGGCGGCCTGCCTTCCTTTCTCACGGGATGGATTTCACTGCTGGTCGGGTTCGCAGCGCCCGCTGCGGCCGCAGCGCTGTTGTCCGGCGTTTACGTCAGTGACTTTCTGAAAGTCGTCTATCCGGACACCTTCCTGTCGCGCTTCTTAAGCGATGCGACGAACCGCAAGCTCCTCGCAACCATGCTCGTTGTTTTGTTTGGAATCTTTCATTCCTTTGGCGTAAAGCAGGGAAGCCGCGTGCAGAATTTCTTAACGGGATCGAAGATCCTCGTCATTATTCTTTTTACGGTGGGCGGCCTGACGATGGCGCATCGGAACCTCGGAAGCCCGATTTCGCATGCTTTTGAAGGCAGAGTTCGCGTTGAGGGACTCGGCGTGGGTTTAATGTTCGTGATGTTCGCCTACAGCGGATGGAACGCAGCCTCTTATCTCGCAGAGGAAATCAAGAATCCCGTAAAGAATCTGCCGAGGTCGCTGCTCGCAGGCACCGTTTTTACAACGATCATCTATCTTGTGATGAACTACGTGTACTATCTGGCCGTTCCTGCATCCGAGCTGGCCGGAAAGCCCGATCCCGCGGCCCAGGCAGCAAGCCGGCTTTTCGGAGAAGGCACCAACCGCATCTTTCACGTGGCATTCAGCTTCATGCTGCTTTCCACGCTTTCCGCCAGCGTGATGATTGGTCCGCGCGTTTACTATGCAATGGCGCGTGACGGTCTATTCTTTAACTTTGCGGGCAAGCTTTCGCATGCCGGCGTTCCCGTCCGGTCGATCGTCGTGCAGTGCATGATATCGCTGATGTACATCTGGCTCGGCACGTATGAAGACATTCAAACCTACATGGGCTTTTCCCTTTCGCTGTTTCCGGTTCTGACTGTATTCGGCCTGATCCTGCACAGGAAGAGATTTCCGAAGATTCACCGGGGTTACCGGTCTCCGTGGTTTCCATTTGTGCCAATAGCGTTTATTATTCTTTCCGGCCTGATCGTGCTGACGAGCTACCTGGAGCGGCCGCGCGAAGGGAACTTCGCCCTGGCGGTCGTTCTTGCCGGCGTGCCCATGTACTATTTGTGGATGCGCCTGCGCGCGAGAAGCGCCGATCATCTCTGGAGCCTGATCACCTTGCAGTTGTTATGCGTTCTAGCGGCCGGGGCATCGTATGACGTCGTGAAGTACAACCGGGACGCGCTGCCGCTCAGCCTGGCATCTCTCGGCGTGGAAGTTGTCTGCGTTGCGATCTATTCGTACTGGATGAGCCGCAACTACGCGGGGCGTCCACAGGCCGGCGTGCCCGCCTCTCAGTGACGCAAAAGAAAATCAAGGGCTCCCGGTAGTTCAGAATCCCAGAAGCGGTAGTCGTGCCCGAATCCGCTGCGCAGATGCACCTCCACGAGATCGGGCTGACGCGCGCGAAGCAGGTCTGAAAAATACTGAGTTTGATCCGGCGGCACGGTCGAATCGCTCAGACCGTGCGCAAGATAGAGGGGAGTCTTCCACTCGGAAATGCGCGCCGCTGGATTGTCCCGCCCGCGCCATCGGTCCGGGAAACTCTGAAAGGGTCCCCAGATCATTGCGTTGATCGCTTCACCCGGCATGCGCTCCTGCGCGAAATCGCCCGAGAACGCAGCGCCTGCGGAAAACAAGCCGGGGTTCTCAAGGATCGTCATGGCAACGCCGCGGCCGCCGGTCGAAAGCCCGATGACGTAGTTCTTCTGACCGGGAAGGAAAAGTGAATACTGCTTCTGCATCGCAGGAAGGAAGTCATCGTGCAGGAACTGGCTGCCTGGTTTGGCATTCCATTTCAGCGTCGTTTCGGGATAGTAAGCCGTCTCATAAAGAGTCTTGAGCATCTCCGGCATTACCAGAATCAGATGGCGCTCTTTCGCAAGTTTCTCAATGCGGGAGTTCTTACGCCAGGAATCTTTTGGAAAGTTCCAGCCCGGCAGCACAAGCAGGCTCCCCGCGGGATTCTCAGGAACCATCAGGTCCGTCGGAAGTCCGGCGATTTCGACGGTATGAAATCCGGGCGGAGGCGGCTGCAGGGCCGGCTTTCCTGCCTGCGCGGAGCAGGCAGCGAGTGTGAGCGCAAGGAGGATGGCAGAACGCATAGACTGGCTTCTACCGGGCCTCCGGGCGCGCAAGCAAGGAACGGCGAGAGGCGCAACGCGGCGCCGTGGGTGATGAAATGCTGGTTCCGATAACTTATGTTATGTCTCATGCCACGCAAAGAATGCCATGAATCTTGTTGTTCTTGAATAGAGGTCCCGCGCCGAGAATCTGTTATCGGATGCTGAGAAACACGATGAATCGCAAAACCACGCCAATTCTGGCACTGATGATTGCCTGGACGGCCTGCGCTAGATCCTTTCCGGCCCAGGCTCCGAATGAGATGGCTGCCGAAGGCGTCCTGATGGCGTTCCTGGGTTTGAACGCAACGCCCACATGCGC
>CAZUJO010000329.1:0-1047 GCA_964619995.1 uncultured Leptospiraceae bacterium | reverse complement strand
TACTGTTATTTCTATGAGAGCGCAAACGCGCAGGCTTCGGCCAACATTGGCGGAATTGCTGCCGGTGACGCAATGTGCGCTTCCGACTCAGGCCGCCCGGCCGCTGCGACCTATCCGGTGAAGGCATTTCTCGTCGGAGGAAGTGTGCGCCGCGCGTCCGTGTCCGCAAACGTTGGAGATGGTCAGATCGACTGGGTTCTTCTCCCTTCGATGCAATACCGGCAGCCGAACGGCTCGATCATCGGCACCACGGGCTCAAATCGATTATTTACATTTCCGCTCACAACTCCTTTTGTATCAAACGGATTCTCCTACAAAACGGGCCTGACCGCATCGTGGCAGAACTCGGGGGGCGACTGCGGAGCGTGGACTGGAACCGGTGGCAACCAGGACCTGGGAAATGGAAACTCGCCCACCACGACGGCCATTGCCGGCGGAACGATTGCCTGCACGAACCCGGGATATTACCTGCTCTGCGTCGAGCAGTAGGCCGTCTGCCGTCCGCCAAAAAAGGGTTCTTCGCGCGGGGACCTCAGAAATCCTGACCCAGAGCATATATGGCAATCGACCAGAAGTACATTCGCAACTTCTCCATCATCGCGCACATCGACCATGGCAAATCCACTCTGGCTGACCGGATTCTGGGCCTGGGCGGCGTAACCGACGCGCGCACAAGCAAAGATCAGATCCTCGACTCGATGGACATTGAACGCGAACGCGGGATTACCATCAAGATGAACTCGGCCACATTTACATACAAGACTAAGGACGGAACCTCCTACATCTACAACCTGATCGACACACCGGGCCACGTCGACTTCACGTACGAGGTTTCGCGCTCTCTTGCTGCCTGCGAAGGCGTAATCCTGGTCGTGGACGCAAGCCAGGGCGTGGAAGCGCAGACGCTTGCGAACCTCTATCTCGCGATGGAGGCCAATCTGCGCATCATCCCGGTCATAAACAAAATCGATCTTCCCGCAGCTGACGTTCCCAGATGTCTCGAACTCATTGAGAAGACGCTCGGGCTCGATCCGACGGAAGCCATTC
>CAZUJO010000328.1:0-4639 GCA_964619995.1 uncultured Leptospiraceae bacterium | reverse complement strand
GAACGGCGAACGCCTGATCCGGAGACCGCGTTGGTCGAATTTACGCAGAAATGCGGAAAACTTCTTAGGACTCAAGATCAAGGACAGAGGACCTGGTTTTTTCTATCCGACCTCTGGGCCAGATTTCGCTTTCTGAGAGAGAAGTCATGGTTGAGCGCGCAATGACATCGCGAGGAACAAAGAACAATCGTATTGTTTCTCTTATACTCGACCTGCAATCAAAGGCAGAGGAGTAAACCGTTCCGGGAGGCGGCCGGGTTTGTACATTTAAATGGGATGGACAGGCCTGCAATTGTGATCGCATAAGACCCCACACCTTCTTCCAGATTCGACAGCCCCGTAGCATGCGTTGAATATGGACGCACGGCGATGGCGGAGTACGCGGGGAATCGAGCGAGGATTCTTCCCGCAGTCCTGTCCTCGTCGTTCATTGAAAACGCGAGCACAAGGGCCGTTGCAAGGGCGTCTGCGTACGCCCCGTCTGGCCCCACGACAGTCACCGACAAAAGCGCGCGCACTGGTTCTCCTGTGCGTGGATGAAGAATGTGTGAAAACCGCACACCTGCGAGGGTTCTAGAATTTGCGTATGTTCCACTTGTGGCGACCGCTGCGTCCGTTACATCAACTTGCCCTATCGTTCTGTTCTTGTCCCCCGGATGACGGACCGCAACCGTCCAAGACCCCTTTGTGCCGACCTCCCCGCCGAGGTCGATGAGAAGCCGCTCGCATTTTGACACGGTGCGGGACAGTGCCAGATCGACTGCGTACCCTTTTGCGATGCCGGATACGTTTAGCGTAACCGGCTTGCTCCTAATCCAGCGTCCACCTCTACGGGTTACTCCATTCCAACCGGAATCTACGCGCGCCTGGCTCCTAACCCAAGCGGCACGCGGAATTTCGTTCACGCCGAATCCCCAAGCCTCGATCAATTCGCCGATTGCGGGATCGAAGAGACCTTCTGTTTTTTCGTAAACGTCCACAGATTTCCCCAGTACGATCTCTAGAGATTGGGACATCGCCATCGATTCCCCAACCGGCATGGAGTTGAACCGGGATACCTCGCTGGTTTGCGACCAATTCGACATCGATGCATCGACTTCATAAAATGCAGATTCAATGCTTCTTTGGGTTTCTGCTTCCGGGATACTGCATTCGCCGCGCGCGGAGAATGCACTCGCCATAGAATATCCGCGCACCTCAACGTGACGAGAACAGGAAACGACGAGAATCAGGACCAACAGACTTTTACGCATAAAAAAGCCGAGCCGCCGATGCCGCACGCGGCGAAGAAACACACAAATGGAAAACGAAGAGCGGCAAACAAACTCCAACCGGAAAGCATGCAGAATGGCATCGCAAAATCAACCAGCAGAGCCAACAGAAAAAGAAGACCAAACCATCCGGTGCTTTTTGCCGGATGCAAAGAACGCAGCAGATGGAACAAAATAAAGAAGAGAATGGCAAATCCTATGGAATGAGGGGTCTGGGTTTTCAGTATGCCCGCAGTGGTTTTCGCTGCCAGAAAACGATCCACACGGTCCGGTTGCTGTCGGCGTGCGGCTTCGGAGCCCATATAATACTCATAATTCTCGTCGGTGCTGATCCCCGCTTTTCCTGCGTAGAGGATGACACCCGTAACAAATACAAGTCCCGCGAAGATGCTGAACGCCGCAAGAGGGATCCTGAAATCAGCGTACATAGAGCTTTCCGACTAGAACAACTGCAGCCACAGCGAAAAGAAGCGAAGCCATGCCCGAGAAAATACCCACTGCATTGCATATCATGGGAAACCACACGCAACCGATAACAAGGCCTGCATGCACAACGGGGATGAGGAACAAGGCGGCGGAGAATACATTCCTCCATGATTTGTCAATTAGTGTCACTGCGATCGAGGAAAGAAACAGAGCTTCGATTCCCCGTAAGTAGAACTGTATGTGAATCTCCTCCAAGGCGAGGGTCAAGGTTTCCGGAGAGGAGTGATTCCAGCCCAATATGAAAGTCATGGCCTCGAAAATCAAAAAAACAAAGCCTGCCAGAGAAATCAACAACCGGAGACCTCCTGGGCGTTGGATCTCACCCGTGAGCAGGAATTTCATTGGAGGCTCCGAGCATGCAAACGGTGAAGTTCCAGGGCTCTTCGCACCGCATTTTTCGCCGCTTTTACTGTCAAAGTGGCTCCGGTGATGGGTGGTTGATCGAAGGATGATCCCGCAGTTTTGCCCTTGAACAAAGCAAACCACCGGTCCGGCGCCAGGTAGTCACGTGGCTCCAGAAATGCGGCGACTTGGACATGCTTTACAATCCCCGCTGCGTCGACCACAATGAAAAGCGTCTCTTCCTTGGTCCGGACCACGTGTGTGTCAAAAATTCCGAAACCTCTCACACCGCCCTGATCACTGGCCAGGTAAAACGTGTGAACCCGCGACGATTCGCCGCAGCACCTAGAAAGGATTTCGCCTTCTTCGCGCGTCAGGTAAAGGGTTTTCCGCTCAATCGCCGTCCCCGGGAATTCCTTTTTCAAAATCATCTCCGCTGTTTCGATCGTCTGAGAGAAAAGCAGCACAGACCCTGCTGCGAAAACGGCCAATGCGGCGGGCAAGACGAAGCGAATCGGTAGTGCTCGCCGCATCAAGATACGTATCCTGTCAGAAAATAAATCCAAGGCCGAAGTTCACCTGATCAATCTTGTTGTTGGAAGGGTTCAATTGTTCGATATCCTTGTGATAGTCGGACTTCGAAAACTGCATAGCATAGTCGAGTTTCAGCGTAATATTCTCGTGAGGATAGAAGGCCATACCCATAGTGTAAATACGTCTGTCCTGCGTTCTGTCAGGAACCCCGCGCACACCATAGAGCTCCTTGCCGGAGTCAGACGCGGCCACGATTCCGAGAGAACGATTCCCGTTGGTCAACTGAGAAGTTGTAAGACAGCCCAGATTCGCGCAGATTAAGTCATCAAGGTCTTCCTTTCCTCCGGGATAACGCTCGATTGTCCGCCGCTGGGTGTTGACATACTCCCCGCGCACAAACAGCACCAGCTTTTTGGGACTATTGAAGAAGTGGAGAACATTTACGCCGCCTTCCAAATAGCCACCTTCGACCTCCTTGGCAATATTCTTGTTCGCCTGCTTGTTCAAGGCTCGTGTACCTGCGTCACTCAGCCACCCGCGAGCAATCACTCCTCGCGTAGTGAAAGCACCCTTGTCGACGAGGTAGTGCGCTTCAGCGATTTGAACCGGGACTCTAGCGCTTGTGTCAGCTTTGAGGGTCGCTCCGTAAGCGGTGAAAAGGGAATTCGTCGCGGACGCAGGTGGCGTAGCGGGCGTTACCCGATCCTTCCAGGTTACCGGACCGACCTCATCCTGCCCAGCGTAGCCTTTGTAAAAACTTGACCCGACCAAGAGTCCGTCGAGTGGATGGGTATCCACGTTTATCACCGCTGCAAAATCTTCGGCGCGAGCCCTCGATCCGCGCATCCTCCCTCCCCGGATCCAGCTTGATTCAGAGAAGTTCTTTCCACGCGGTCCGTCGAGGATGCCGGTCCGATACGTCAGGCGTTTGTCGAAAAAATCTCCCGTTACGATCGCGCCGACATCCCGCCAGGTGGATGGAATGACATTTGTTTCTGTGATCGGTCTGTCGACGGAGTAGAAGGTGGTCGGTTCATGCATGTAATTCATAAGGCCAACCGGTACCAGGTTCAGGCCCAATTTTAACTGAAGAGCCTCATAGAACTTGAAGTCGATATAGGCAAACTCAACATAAACCTCACCCTCCTGAATGTCCCTTTTCGTTGTGGTCACGGTTGATCCGTTCTGGGACACGTCAGTGACCACGGAGGAAGAAGCATTACCTGTGTGCTCATACTCAATTTCCGTATTGAGGACGATCCAGTCGTTGAACCGATACCCGCTGTACAGGACGAAGCGCAGGACATCAAGCTGGTCGGTTTTCCGGTCAGACCGAAACCGGTTGTAATTGACTTCACCGTAACCGCCGAGTGTGAACCCATCGGTCGCATGGTAAACCTGAGAGGCGGCAGGTCCCAAGCCGTCGATACTCTGGTAAACACGGATGTTTTTTCCGTGTTTCTGCTTTTCCAGTTCCTCTTCCAACGCGGCAATTCGTTCTTCCAGCTTTGTTGCCGGCTCCTGTCCGAGTGTGGCCTTATCAGGAACAAGTTCTGTCGGCTGTGTCTGGGCCACCACCGAAGATGCGATCCCCAAAAGGAGAATGAGAAAAAGGTGTCGAAATATCATGGTAGCCAAAGTCCCGTACGACCTTCCGTTGTCCATAACTTTTGAGACTAATTCTCATTATCAATCTCACGACAGATGATTCATCAAAGCAAAGTCTAGAGCATGGATGCAGCTTACCCAATTCTACGTCCGGGTCAGAATGAGGCAGGCGCATGTGCCGCCGCTGAGTTCCTGACCATGAGTCTAGGACAAGCGTTTTCCCGGATTATCATCTCGACTGCCTAGCGGGGTTACTTCGCTGCACGCTGCCAGCAAACTCTGTTAAAGCTGATCACCATGCGATCTTGATGCTCCCCCGGTTAAATAAACGCTGTTGGTTTTTTGTCGGGAAAAGAAAAAAAATCCGCAACAAAATGAAAACTCAGGCGACGCGTTCG
>CAZUJO010000327.1:0-4685 GCA_964619995.1 uncultured Leptospiraceae bacterium | reverse complement strand
CATTTTGTACTCTTTCTGTTCATTACGCTGACGCTCGGACACATATTGAAGAACCGAACGCAGCGAGTGTTTCTCTGGATTGCGTCGTACTATTTCTACGGCGTTTTTGAGCCGTTCTACCTCGTCCTGATTCTGATCTCCACATCCTGGGATTATTTCTCGGGGATCGCGATTGATTCGCGCATTCGGCGCGACGAAGGGCACAGTTTGTCCAGCCTGCAGGAAAAACTGGCTCGCTTTCCGAAAAAGACCTGGGTCATCCTGTCGGTCATTTTCAATCTCTGCCTTCTGGGTTACTTCAAGTACACGAACTTCGGAATCGAAGTATTCAATGACGTTCAGCCGTTAGGCGACACTGTGATGGCGTGGCCGCTCCAGAACATTCTCCTTCCCGTCGGCATTTCCTTTTACACATTCATGTCCATGTCCTACACGGTGGATGTGTACCGCGGCGTTGTTCAGGCCCGGCGTAACTTCATCGACTTTGCTCTCTATATCTGCTTCTTTCCTCACCTGGTGGCCGGCCCGATCGTGCGCCCCAACACCTTCTTTTCGAAACTCGACAACCGCCTTCCCGTCGACCGGGAAGCCGTCGTGCTTGCCGTGTCCCGAATTGTTGTGGGATTTTTCCGCAAGATGGTGCTGGCAGATAACATCGCACCGGTGGTAAACCGGGTGTTCATGCATCCTGAGGCATATTCTACCGCGGATCTCTGGCTTGCCGCGCTCAGCTTCGGAATCCAGATCTATTTCGACTTTGCCGGCTACACCGACATCGCGCGCGGCGTGGCTCGCCTCTTCGGGTTTGAATTTGAAGTGAACTTCAACTATCCCATGGCGGCCACCTCGATCAAAGACCACTGGGAACGCTGGCACATATCGCTTGCTTCGTGGGTCCGCGACTACATCTTCATACCGTTAGGCGGAAGCCGCGTCAGCCCGCCCCGTATGTACATCAACATCTTCGCATCATGGCTTTTCGTAGGCATCTGGCATGGGCCGGCGTACCACTTCGTTTTCTGGGGCGCGTGGCAGGCTGTGATGCTGTCCGTGCACCGCATGTGGGGTCTTTCCCGCATCGGCACATTGCTCGCAGAAAAGGGCGGACGGCCCTACAACATATTCAGCCGCATTTTCACAATGTGGGCCCTTTCATTCGGATTCGTATGGTTCCGGGCCGAGCATATGAGCACTGGAAACCTCTTTTTGGGCCGCATGTACGGAATTCCAAACATTCATACAACCTGGACTCAAATCAAGTCCTGGCTCTTCTCGAACGGAACGTTTGAGGGCGTCAGACAGACGTTAGGCGGCATGGCAGAACGGAGCGTGGTGTCTGAATACTGGATTCTGCTGGGCCTTTACTTTGCGTACGAGTACTTCTTCTACTGGTACCGCCTCTCGACCTTCCGCCTGCCCGAAAACCGCGGAAAGTGGATTGCCCTCATGATCTTCATGATCTTCTGCATTGTCACGTTGAGCGCACCGGAGAGCTCAAATTTCCTGTACTTCCAATTTTGATCATATGAAAACTCTGCTTCACATTCTTCGTGATCCAAGAATCTGCGTGCCCCTGGGATTTCTGCTCGGCATTGAGCTCTTCCTGCAAACGGGACTCTACAAACCTCTGATGCAGCCGCGCTCCTATGCGGACAACGTGAACCGCATCCTGCGGATCGCCGGGCAGAACAAGGACCCGCAGGCTTTGATCCTTGGGACCTCCGTCGCCTACCAGGGAATCCAGGTGCGCGCTCTCAACGAGATGCTGGCAAAGGACGGGATCACTGTGGAAAGCGGCGCCTGCGAAGGCGCAAAGCTGGAAACACAGCATTTGATCATGCGCGCGCTTCTCGATCGTATGCCGCATGTGAAGACGGTCATCCATGTCGTCGAAGCAAGCCACCCGGGAACAGCGCGCTTTCACCAGGATCCGGCAAATCGGAGCATGGCGGCCCAGTTCCCGCGCTTCGAGGCCATCGGCGTGCTGCGCAGCCATTTCCTGGAGCTCAGCCCCTCGGATTACATCTACTTCTTTGTTAGAACCATGACGTACCAGAAGGACATGCGCGACTTCGTTCTCGACCCGCTCGATCGCTTCAAGGGAATCGGACGAAGATTCAAAGAGCAGCCGAACGGCTACGTGTACGAAAACAAGTACGAATATAAGCTCTCTGTTTTCCCGGCAAAAGATCCCCAGGAATGCGTGAACGTGGCGCTGGCGGCGGACATCGCAAAGCTCGGCAAATCAGTTACCGACGAACATCATCGCAACGCTGTTGTGCGGACCTGCCAGATCGTAGTTGCTGATCCGCTGAACGGGCCGGGAAGCGCACAGTGGACCGACCTCTATTTCAAGAGGCTTCGCGTCGTTTACAAAGACATCACCGACCGCGGCATCAAGATCATCGTTGTCTTTTCCCCTTACTCCGAAATCATCAAGGATCTGAACGCTGAGTACAGAATGAAGATTTGGAAGGACGGCCTCGCAAGCGTTACGGCTCCCGAAAACTATACAACAGTTGATCTTCGCAAATCTCTCGACGGCCCGAAGAACGCAGATTATTATTACGATACCATCCATCTGAATCGCGAAGGTGCAGACGTTTTCACGAAGGCTTTCGCGGACGCCGTGCGGCCGCTTCTGATCGCAAACAACAAGGGCCGTTGAGATGCGCTTTACTACCCTTGCGTTTCTGATCTTCTTCATCGCCGTCTATCTGGTCTACTGGACCATAACCGGGCGCTCCCGCATGATCTTTATCTTCGCGGCGTCTGTGCTTTTCTACGCAACGTGGTCGATCGGCTTCGCCATTCATTTCGTGGCCATGGTCGCCTTCTCGTATTGCATTGTTCTGTGGATGCGCAGGACCGATTCGCCGGCGCCGTTCTATCTTGGTGTCGGCTTAAATCTTGCGAACCTGTTCTTCTTCAAGTATTTCTACCTGCTGCTCGAAATCCTGGGAGACGCCACCGGAAGCCCTTTCTTCAAGCCGAATCATTTCAACAGCTGGCTTTTTGACCACACCGGCTACGACAGCATCGTCCTGCCTCTTGCCATCAGTTTCTACACGTTCGTCCTGGTTGCTTACATTTTTGACGTGCACCGAGGACTGATCGGGGAGCAACATTCCTTCCTCGAGTTCGGAGTGTTCGCGATGTATTTCCCGCACCTCGTGGCCGGGCCGATCATCCGCCATTCTGATTTCTTTTTTCAGCTCAAAGACATACGCCCTGACCAGGAAAAAATTGTCCGCGGTATGTTTCTCCTCCTCACCGGTCTCGTAAAGAAGGTGGCCATCGCAGACAACATGCTTTCGCTCGTTTCGCGGGTGTTCCTGAAACCCGATGAATACTCCGGTTTCTCCTGCGTGGTTGCCGCGGCTGGATTTTCGATCTGGGTCTTCTGCGATTTTTCCGGATACACAGATCTCGCACGCGGCATGTCGCTCTTGCTGGGCCTTGAGCTGCCTGAAAACTTTCGCGCGCCCTTTCTATCTCGGAGCGTCCGGGAACTCTGGAGAAACTGGCATGCAACGCTGGGCACGTGGATGCGCGACTATGTTTATATTCCGCTCGGCGGATCGCGCGGCGGCGAAGTTCGTTCGCAGATCAACCTGCTCGTGACCTTCACTCTGGGCGGGCTCTGGCACGGCGCGCATTATCCCTACATCGTATGGGGCTTCTTCCATGGAGCCATGCTGGTCATCGAACGATTCCTCACGCTGGCCGCCGATCGCCTCTTGCCGGATTTCGAGCTGCCGCGGCCTCTCGCAGTCATTCGCACGGGACTGCAGATTGCGGTCGTCTTTGTAATCTTTATGATCGGCGCCGTCTTCTTCAATTCGCCGACCGTCTCAAGCGCTCTGACCATGATCCGCCGGGCATTTACCGGAGTTCCGGGCGAGGCTTTGAGCACCGCGCCGCAGATTGCCTGGTTTCTCGTTGCAGGTTTCATTCTGAACGGGCTGCAGCTGGTTAAGAAATGGCCGGAGCTTCGGATTCGCACGGCCGCAATCGGCGCAGGGGTCTATGGATTTCTGGTCGTATTCCTCCTCGCGAAGTACGCTCCGGGCGGCCGCGACTTTCTCTACTTCCAGTTCTAGGATACATTCATGTGGCTTCGCAACAAGATTCTCTTTCTGCCTCTTGTGATTTCGGCGGCTGTGTTTGCCCTGGATAAGATCTTTCTTCTGCCGATCGTACGCGAAAACTTTGTATCCTGGAAGAAGATCGAGCCCCCTTTCTATGAAGCCAGACAGGGCCTCTACGAACTTTACCGCGACTCATACCGGGCAAACAAAGAGAAAGGCGCCCCGATTGGAGTGATCTTCGGAACGTCCCGCTCTGCGGAATTCAACACGGATGGAATCGCGCAGGCGCTGAAAGGATCGCGCACCTATAACTTCAGCGCTCCTTTCGCCTGTCCGTCCTATTTCTATTACTGGTATTCGCGTATGGAAAAAGACGGCGTCCTGCCGGACTATGTGTTTCTCGAAACGGATGCCCTTCTCTTTAATGAGCGGGCCATCGATTACTCGCTTTCCTACTCGTACGATGCGGGTTTCATGGCGCGCCACATCGATTTCGGCCGGCGTGCAGGAGACCCGTGGAAATCCGCCGCCGGGTTCTCTTTCGACGAAGCGGAAACATTCTTCCTGAAACGACTTTTCGCCCTCTATCGCTAT
>CAZUJO010000326.1:0-4717 GCA_964619995.1 uncultured Leptospiraceae bacterium | reverse complement strand
CATCTCATCCCGACGATCTTGAGTGATTTGAAACTCGAATCAGACCAGATCGAGTTTACGGACAGCGCGCTTGAGAAAGTGATCACGGCGCATACTCGTGAAGCGGGCGTGCGCTCCCTGAAACGGAAGCTTGAGTCTATCGCGCGAAAATCCGTTCGGAGGATCCTTGAGGCACGCGAAAAGAACCTGGCCGGCGCAGAAGCGAAGGTCTTGATCAATGACGAAGACGTCAAAGAAATGCTCGGACGGGATCGGTTTCACCGGGACATCAAAGAGCATCTCGGAAAGCCCGGACTTGCCGTCGGCCTCGCCTGGACTCCGGTTGGAGGAGATATTCTCTATATAGAAGCGACTTCCTATCCAGGGAAAGGTGACTTCAAGCTGTCGGGCCAGCTCGGCGACGTGATGAAAGAGTCTGCGCATGCAGCCTTCTCCTTCCTTCGCGCAAACGCAGCCAGCCTGGGCATCGCGCAGGAGGCATTCTCAACCCGCGATTTCCACATCCACATTCCGAGCGGAGCGATTCCAAAAGACGGCCCGTCGGCGGGGGTGACTCTCCTGACTGCGCTCACAAGCCTTTTGAAAGACGCGCCGGTTCTCGACAATGTCGCAATGACCGGCGAAATCTCTCTGAGAGGACGCATTCTCCCGGTCGGTGGAATCAAGGAGAAGGTGCTCGCAGCGCGCGCCGCGGGCATCCAGACCGTCCTTCTTCCCGAGCAAAACAGACCGGAATTCGAAGAAATCCCGGCGCATGTAACCGAGGGACTGAAGGTGGAATACTACGCGAACATGATGGAACTGCTTCGCCGCACCGTTCCTTCACTGCAGGCTGGTTCGCCGGCGCCGGCCTCGGGACGCGATGGATGGTAAAACTAAACTATTAATGTTTCTAGCGTTGTGCGATGCACACATCGGCAAAGTAAATTTTTGTTGAAACCCTCACTGCCCTGAGGCATTCTCCGCACAACATTCGGAGGAACTCATGGCAGTAGAGGGAGAAACAAGGGTCATTGGCCCCTGGGAAAAAATTAAGAATTCGTTCGGGGGCATGATCATCGGTCTGTTCCTGCTTCCGGGTGCATTCGTTGTAGTTTACGTAGCATCCAAGCGCGAACAGGCATCGGAAGTTATGAAGGATGCCGTTCCGGCTGCACAGGCAGCGCAGGCGGGCAAGAAGGCAGTTTACGCGACCGGAACGCTCGACTCAGATATGATTGGCGATCCGCAGTTCGTGAAGCCGGGCCGCTACCTGTCTCTTCGCAGAACGGCTGAAATGTACGCGTGGGAACAAAAGAAAGAAACAAAGAAAGAAAAAGACGGAAACACGACCAAAGAAACAGACGTGTACGACTGCAAAATGGTGTGGACCAGCAGTCCTGACGCAAATGTCGGAAGCAAGAAAGGCTGCGAGGGCAAATCGAATCCTTCGCCTTCCTATGCGAGCGCAAGCTTCGCACCGTCTCGCGTAACCATCACAGCATCCGGCGCAACGTACACCATGAATGTCGGCGCAATTGACGCGGTCGGACTTCCGTCTGTAAAGATCAGCAAATCCGATCTCACAACGGATCTGAGCGAATCGGGAAGCTACTTCTACCCGCAGGCATCCTGCTCATCCAGCGCAAAAGTCGGCTGCGAACGAATCAGCTTCAGCGGCACACGCTACGATGAAGGAAAGACCTACACCGCAGTCGGCAGACTCGAAGGCACTCAATTCGAAGAGTATTCGACAGGCTCCTCTGGACTCATGGCAGGTCACTGGCTCAAGCTCGGCCCGGGTTCTTTCAAGGACACAATGGGCGCCGTCTCCAGCGCGGATTCGAAATGGACTCTGGGATGGTACATTGCGAGCGTCGTTTGCTTCTGGCTCGGCCTCGTGCTTCTGACCGGTCCGATTCTTCAGCTGATCGAGTTTATCCCGATCATCGGCGGCTTCGGCGAAGGACTCATCAAGTTCGTGTTCCTCATCTTCTCTGTTGTAGTGATGGGACTCGCGTTCTTGATCATCGAGTACTTCTGGTTCATCCTCATCGCAATCATTGCGCTTGCTGCTTTCCTGATCTTCAAAAAGAAGAAAACGGCCGCGGCATAACGCAAATGTAAACGCAGGTAACCGGCCTCAGGGCCGGTTACTTTCTTCCGGCCGGGCAATGAGCCGGTATCTTTCTGAAACCACTTCAAGGCGTCCCTCTTCGACCAGCGTGCGAAAAGCGCGGCTCACAGACTCCGGCGTAGATCCTATCAAAGACGCAATCTGGTTCTTCGGAAGAGGCAGTGTCACGGCATCCTTACGGGCCCCGAGCTCGGAAAGAAAACTCTCCAGTCGCTGCTGAACATTCAAAAGAGTAAGAGCGCGAAGACGCTCGCGAAATTGCAGCGTAGTCGATGCAATCATCTTGGCAAACTCAAACATCACATCAGAATGTTTGAGTAAGTAGCTCCGAAGTTCCTGCACGGGAAAAAGGAGCAGTTCCCCTTCCTCCAGGGCTTCGCAGCGGGCATGGTAGCGGGCCGTGTCTGCGAATACGGGCGGAGCGGCAATCCATTCGCCTTCGCCGAAGATGCTGATGATGACTTCTTTGCCTTCCTCATTCACGTTGCAGATCATGAAACGACCGCTGGTGACCATATAGGGCCCGAGGTATCGATCGCCGTCATTGAAGACCGCCTGGCCGCGCTGCGTGTGCAGACCCCGTCCGATTTTCGAAAAGTCCCGCAGAACCTGCTGCGTCAGTCGGTCGGTCAGTTTTTCCATGTGCTCAAGAACTAAGCACGAGCGTCGCGGACGCAAGGAAAAAGCAAGAACAACGCAAAAAGCCTGTGGAGAAAGCGGGATGTTCGCATAAAATGCATTACACGCCTTGAAGGGCTGTCATACTGAGGCCAATTGTGGAGATTCTATGAAGAAACTGGGAGTCATTCTGATCGCGATGCTCGTTCTGATCGCTGCGGCTGCGGGCGGCCTGCGGGTTCGCTACGGCGGCGGAGTCCCGTTTGAGGATCGATCCACGCCTCCGATGATTTCGTCAAACGGCGTCCAGGTTGTTGCGACACTCGATGATCCGCCGGGAAATATCGCCGTGTCAAAGAATGAGCGAATCTTCATTACGATCCATCCCGAATCCAAACCGCTCAAGATCAAAGTTGCTGAAGTAGTCAACGGCGAACTCATTCCTTTCCCGGACCAGGCTTCGCAGTCCATGTACCAGGCGCCGCAGGGAATCCGAATCGATCGCCAGGAGCGACTCTGGACGATTGATCACGCCGACAACGGACTCGGCGCGCCGCGCCTCCTCGCTGTAGATATCTCCACGCGAAAAGTCGTGCATCAATTTGATTTTCCCCGCGAAATCGCGCCGCGTCTTTCCTACCTGCAGGATCTCGTGATCTCACCGGACGGTAAGTTTGTATACATTGCTGACGTGAGCTTCTTCCGCAAATCGCCAGGCCTCGTCGTCTACGACGTGGAAAAGAAATCTGCACGGCGTGTTCTTGAAAAAGACAAATCGGTCATGCCGATGAACTACATTGTGCAGGCCTATTCTGGTCCTCTGGTCCGGCTCGGCGGACTCATTGCCATGAAGCCAGGCGTCGATTCGATTGGTCTCGATGAAGCAGGTGAATGGCTGTATTTCGGACCGATGACGCATGGAACTCTGTTTCGCGCGCGCACGGCCGATCTTCGCAATGAGTCTCTTTCGCCGGCAGAGCTTTCAGCCCGCGTCGAGGAATATGGACCAAAGGGAATCACCGACGGCATCTCACTCGACTCAGCTGGCAACGTATATCTCACGGACGTGGAGCATGCAGGCGTCGCCGTGCTCGGCACGGACCGCAAGCTTCGCACATACTTTCGCGACTCGCGCGTGCGATGGGCGGACGGCCTGAGCAATGGACCCGATGGATGGATGTACCTCGCAGACAGCGACATTCCTGGAATCGTATTGCAGAGCCGATCTGCAATCCAATCGCATGCGCCGTTCTATCTCTTTCGCTTCAAGTCGATTGCGCCGGGAACGCCGGGCCAGTAGCGAACATGCGGCGCAATTTTTGAAGGCAATTCGAAGATTGCGTCAAAACCAGATGGCTGCGAGCTTCCTGCGGAATTGATTCGTGACTTCGTGTGCGCTCCCCGCAATGTGAAAGCAGCTTACCAGGAAATTCTTCTGACGATTGCGCTCCTCGCCCGACGCCTTTTCAAGACGCGCCATGAAAAACTGCATGGCGGCCTGCGGATCTCGAACGCATACCGCCGCCTGGGCGCGAACCTCGTCTGCAACACCCTCGGCATAAAAGCTCAGAACAGCGTTTCGCCGGTCGGCAAACGGTCCAATCTCGCGAATCCTGCGCACAAACTCCTGGGGATCCTTACCTTCGCCTAACTGCTGCAATGCGGCCTGCCAGAGCACCGGCTCATCTGCTTCCGTAGTTTCCGGCTTTGACAGAATAGCTTTCGCCTGGGAAATGAGGCTGTCCCCTTGCGGCAGTTCCTGCTGCTTTGCAGAAGCTTCTATCTTGTTCTTCTTGAGAAACGCCCGCACCTGAGCTTCTGGAAGGGCTCCTGTGAACTCGTCTGCGAGGCGGCCTCCGGCGATCAGTTTTACCGCCGGAATGCCGGTGATGCGAAAATGACTGGCAAGCTCCGGCTCAAGATCCGTGTTCACCTTCGCAAGCACAAAGGCGCCCGCCATGTCGTGCTCAAGCTTCTCAAGAA
>CAZUJO010000325.1:0-4718 GCA_964619995.1 uncultured Leptospiraceae bacterium | reverse complement strand
GAAAAGAAGACTGCACATCATGCAACCAGTGCGCAGACTCCCTGCCCCGTTACTTCCAGATGGACGATCACGATACAGCAGAATCGCACGTGGGCGGCAAAGAGATCAATCAGGCGCCCATCCCCGAAGCAGACTGGAAGGCAGTGCAGACAGAGATGGATGAATGCCCCGGCGAATGCATTTATTGGAAACAATAAGCTCCGAAGGGTCCTATGCGCCTCCCGCGCGCACGCAGATTTCTGCATTTCTGCACTTTTCTTCCCGCGAACGTGAAAAAAAATTAAACTAAAGTTTCTTAAGTCCTCCGATCATAGGTTGTAAGCGGACATCCGCCCAACATCAGGTTCACGGAGGACCGGTATGATTATCAACCATAACATCAGTGCGATCAACTCGCACAGAACCCTCAAGTTCCACGACATGGAAGAGTCAAAGGACATTGAGAAACTCTCGAGCGGTATGCGGATCAATCGCGCAGGCGATGACGCTGCAGGACTTGCTGTATCTGAGAAGATGCGCACGCAGATCCTCGGCCTCAGACAGGCTGAGAGAAACGCGGAAGACGGAATCTCTTTCGTTCAAACGACGGAAGGTTTCTTGAGCGAGACTCAGAACATGATCCAGCGCATTCGCGTACTGGCTGTTCAATCCGCCAACGGCATCTATTCTGACGAAGACCGTCAGCAGATTCAGGTCGAAGTTTCGCAGCTCATCGACGAAATTGACCGCATTGCTTCGCAGGCGGAGTTCAACAAGATGAAGATGCTTACCGGCGCCTTCGCAAGACTGAATCCTACTGCATCCATGTGGTTCCACATTGGACCCAACATGCACCAGCGCGAGCGTGTGTTCATCAACACGATGACAACGCAGGCTCTCGGGCTGCGCAACCCGACTGTGCTTACGTTCATTTCCATCAGTACGCCGGACAAGGCCAACTCAGTGATTGGCCTTGCAGACGAGGCGCTGCGGAAGATTTCCAAGCAGAGAGCGGATCTTGGTGCTTACCAGAACCGTCTCGAACATGCGGCAAAAGGCCTCATGAACGCTTACGAAAATACGCAGGCTGCTGAATCCCGGATTCGCGACACGGATATGGCAGAACAGATGACGAGCTACACTCGCTATCAAATTCTTGTTCAGGCTGCAACCGCCATGGTGGCTCAGTCGAACATGAAGAACCAGACCGTGCTTCAGCTTCTGAAGTAAGGCTTATTTCCGACAAACCTGATGTAGACAGCCGGCCTCCGGGCCGGCTTTTCTATCACGGTCAGCCTGCCCTACGGGGCGTTGTTTAAGAAGGGTCGGAACACTTCGCCCAGTTCAGCCGTCTCCCCTTCCGTTAACTCCTGATTGGCGAGCGCATTCTCCACTGCCTGATCCGGCGTCCGAATCCCGCTGATCGCCGCAGTCACTCCCCTCACCGAAAGAACCCATGCGATGCACAATTGCGAAAGCGAAAGCTTGCGCGCCGCTGCCATCTCGCGCGCCCGATGCAGCGCAGGTTCAATGCGCCGCAGATACTCAGGATTCATTACCGCGGCTTTTCCGCGCTCATCTCCGGCCGCGAATTGCGGCGGCCCTTCGTCGCCCCCCCCGAAACGCCCGGAC
The DNA here is from genome assembly GCA_964619995.1 of uncultured Leptospiraceae bacterium. Classification (GTDB taxonomy): domain Bacteria; phylum Spirochaetota; class Leptospiria; order Leptospirales; family Leptonemataceae; genus JAEUSB01. The sequence goes on along the minus strand of CAZUJO010000325.1, from coordinate 3,107 downwards.
AGAGCGCCCTGCGCAAGCGGGCTGTATGCGAGAAGCGGGATTCCGTGCTTGCGAAGATACGGCAGGAGCCCTGCCTCGATCTTCCTCTGGATGAGATTGTATCGTTCCTGAACAAACACCGGATGTCTTCCGGTAAGCCGTTTCCACTCGAGAATCTGTTCGACGGTCGTATTGCACAATCCCGCGTAACGGATCTTCCCTGCCCGTTTGAGATCTTCCAGGGCGCCAAGCGCATCGTCCAGGGGCGAAGCGGGCCAGTGGATCTGGTAAAGGTCTATCCGATCGATCCCGAGACGGGCAAGACTTGCATCGCATTCGCGCAGGATCGAGTCGCGCGAAAGCAGGCGCGAAAGCACAATGGCTCTGCCTTCTCTTTCAGTATGAAAGAGCGGTTGACCTTCGCCGTTCCAGGCAAGTCCGCATTTGGTAGCGACGAACACGCTTTCGCGCACGCGGAGAGGAAGTTCTTTCAGAAATCGTCCGATGAGTTCTTCTGAATGCCCGAATCCATAAACGGGAGCAGTATCGACTGCGAGAATACCGTGTTCCTGGGCGGTATGGAGGGCCTTTAGGGAAAGAGAGTCATCGGCGGGGCCGCGATGCCAGCCGCCGATCGTCCAGCCGCCAAACCAGATCCGCGGCAATTGCCGCAGATCCAGTTCCGACGGTTCGAGCGATGCGGTTATTTTGCCGCGCCTGCCTTCAGATTCATCTGAGCTACAGCGAGCAGCGCAATCGGAACGCTGTACGGTGAACACGAAACATAGTGGAGACCGGCTTCCTTGCAGAACGCAATGTTCGCAGGATCGGCTCCATGCTCACCGCACAGTCCGAGATGGAGGTCGGGACGCGTCAGCTTTCCGCGCGTCGCGCTGATCTTCACGAGCTCTTTGACAGCCGGCGCAAGCACCTGGAAAGGATTGTTCGGCAGAATATCGAATTCCGTGTAGGCCGGGAAGAACGAGTTCACGTCGTCGCGGGACAGACCGAATGTCGTCTGCGTGAGGTCGTTCGTGCCGAAGCTGAAGAATTCCGCATAACGGGCCAGTTCATCAGAGATGAGCGCGGCCGCAGGGAGTTCCACCATCGTTCCGACTTTGTAGTTGAGCTCCACTCCGTATTCTTTGAATACGTCGCGCGCTGTATCGCCGATGCCGGTGATGATTTTGCCTTCGATCTTCTTTCCGTTCTTGATGAACGTAAGCTCGTTCGGATTCATCACAATCGGGATCATGATTTCAGGAACAATCGTGATGCCTTCTTTCTGAAGCTGGCAGGCCGCTTCGAAGATGCCGCGAACCTGCATCTGGTAGATTTCCGGATACGTGATCGCAACGCGGCAGCCGCGGTGACCGAGCATCGGGTTGAATTCATGCAGGCGTTCGATGCGCTCTTTGAGCGCCTTCTCGTCCGGCGTGATTCCCTTCTTTTTCAGATGTTCGCAGTAGTCCGCGAACGCATCCGCATTCCGCGGAAGGAATTCGTGGAGAGGCGCATCAAGCAGACGGATGGTCACATGATGCGGCGCCATCTCTTTGAAGAGATCATAGAAGTCGCCTTTCTGCAGCGGACGCAGCTCGTTCAGAGTGCGGATGCGTTCCTCGCTGTCTTTTGCGAGAATCATTTCGCGGAATTTGTGGATACGGTCGTCCTGGAAGAACATGTGTTCCGTGCGGCACAGCCCGATTCCATATGCGCCCATCACGCGCGCCACTTTCGCATCGCGTCCAAGGTCGGCGTTCGCGCGCACCACGAAGTCCTCGCCGATGAATTTCTTCGTCAGAGCGATAAATTCTACGAGGCCGTTCTGGTTGATGTCTGGATTGATGAGTTTCGCTTTGCCGGCGTAGATGGTCGGCTTTTTGTAGACCGGACAATCCAGCGTTACGAAGTCGCCTTCGTTTACACGCATTCCGTTCAGCTCAAAGTATCCATCGCCCATCTTGATGTTCTGGTTCAGGATGCTCACTTTACCGAGCGAACGAGCCACCACCGGAGCATGGGAAGAGTATCCGCCTTCGACGGAGATCACACCCTGGCCAACTTCGATGGCTTTTACGTCTTCCGCATAAGAAGCTTCTACACAGAGAATGCATCGGGTATCTTCGCCCTTCAGCATGGCTTCGCGGTGCGCTTCCATGACTTTGTCCGCGGAGAAAAATACGCGTCCAACCGCCGCGCCCGGAGAACCGGTCATGCCGCCCGTCGCGCTTGGCAGACTTGCAACCGAAGCCGGTTCTACCACGTGATGCAGGAGCGATGCAAGCTGGCCCGGAGGAATCTGCTGAACCACCCAGGACTCTTCGACCACATTTTCTTTCATGAGATCGAGCAGCGTGCGCAGATGCGCCTGCGTTGACTTCGTGTCGACAACCGTCTGATTAATCAGCCACAGCTTTTTCTTTTCTACAATGAACTTGATTTCGCGGATTTCGCGGAACTTGCGCTCCACTGCCTTTCCAATCTTGCGGAGCTCTTCGAGATAGCTGCCCTGCAGATCCTGGATCGGAGTTCCGGTGCGATCCATGGTATACACGTTTGCCATGAAATTTCCGGAAAGCTTGTCTTCGCCGCTTACGATGTTGCGCGTGTAAACCATGCCCACGCAGGAATCTTCGCCCATATTTCCGAAGACGATTCCCTGAACCATGATGGCCACGTTGTCATCTTCATCGAGATCCGGATCATAGTAGCGCTTCGCAGCATGCTTCATCAGCACTTCGAGCTGCTGCATCGGATCATCGGGGACGTTGTCTTTGCCGACGAGCGCAACCATTTCCATCGCGCAGGCTTTCATGCCTTCGGGGCTTGGCGGATGCTTCTTCTCGATTTCGTCGAACTTGGATTCCGGAATGTCAAAGAGCTTCACGCCGGCTGTGCGAATCAGGTAGCAGTATTCGAACCAGGCTGCCTTTTCGCCGAGGAAGTTGATGAAGCCCTGAATCGTTGTGGGAGAAAGTCCCACGTTGAACACAGTCGGGTAAATGGGAAGAGCCAGGTTTGAGCTGCAGACGATTTTCAAAAGAAGAGGATTTTCAGGATCGCCGTATTTTCGGCCAACGCCCGCTTCGATTTCTGAAATTCCTTCTTTCAGGAGAGCTTTGAGG
>CAZUJO010000324.1:0-4753 GCA_964619995.1 uncultured Leptospiraceae bacterium | reverse complement strand
GCGTCAAGCCTCTGAGTTCCGCGAGGTCCCGTTCCTTCTGGATGTCCTGGTACACCGTTGGCAGCGAAGCGCACGCCGGCTCCCCATCCGCCGCGGCGGAAATCACCCCCGCCCGCCACAAGGGCCCGCTCCACCGCCAACGCTGGTAGTTCCAAGGAGCGACAGCCCGCCGGTCAAGCCAACTGAAAAGCAGCTAACGTTATTCGAATTCAGATTCACAACAAACAGATAGTTCTGCTGCGGATCAAAAACCATGCCCTGCGGAGAGGTTCCCGCCGCGACGGTTCCTGTTTGAGACAGAGTTCCCGTGATCGAATTCAAAGAAAGCGTCCACAAATTGTTCACTGTGTAGTTGGCTGCGTAGGCGGTTTGGCCTCCTGAGGAAACGAGTAGAACCTGCGGAGCGCCGCCAGCGATCGCGAGCGATCCGTTCGCCGTGAGCGCGCCGGACGACGAATCAAAAAGCAGCTGCGTCACATCGTTCGAGTTCTGATTGGATACATACAGAAAGCGGTTGTCCGGCGACAGCGACGCAAATGTGGGATAGGTTCCCACCGCGATGCTGCCGAGCGCAGTGATTTGTCCGGAAAACGGGCTCACGCGGTATGCATTCAGGTTGTTGCCGCTTTGATTGGCGGCAAAGAGATAGCGCGCCTGGGCGGATCGAGCATAAAGAAGGGGAAGGATGGCAGCCTGGCAGGCTGGATCTCCCGTCAAACAGGCAGAAGGCGCGGAACAATGCGCGGCTGCGAACATTGCAGGGATCAGCAGCGCGGTGATGAATGAGGACCGCATATTGTCAGACAACAGCGGGCCAATCTTTTTTTGCGTGAAAACGAGAGCAATTAACGGGCTTGCGAGTGACTTTCGTTCGGACCGTCCTGCCGCTTTTCAATTTCGGCGAGGAACTCGCTCACCTGTCGCACGTATTCGGGTCGGTTGACAAGCACGGATTTTGAATGACCGGCGCCCGGACAGATCCACAATCTCTTTCGTCCTTGAAATGCATTATAGAGCCGCTCTGCGTTTTCAACGGGAATCTGTTCGTCCGCGCCCCCGTGAATAAAGAAGAGGGGCGAGCGAATCTGCCCGATGTCACGAATCGGTGAAATGGATGAGAAGAACATTCCGCCCCGCAGGCGGGACACAATGCTGGCAGCCGGCACAAGCGGGAAGGACGGAAGATGAAAGTCAGACTTGAGGCGGAATTGCAGAAGTTCCGTGAGGTCGGCAAGCGCGCCATCCAGGATGTAGAAGGACGCACGGTCGTCTATGGCTGCATGCATAAGGCAGATCGCAGAACCAAGAGACTCGCCGTGAAAACCGACCGATCCTCCTTTTGTTGTATCGCGCACCCAGTCAACGATCGCACGGAGGTCATGTCTTTCGAAGTATCCAAACGTAGAATTTTTCCCGCCGCTTTTCCCGTGGTAGCGGTTGTCCGGCAGAAGGCAGTTGTATCCCAGACGCCGGAATATCTCCACATACTTAACAGAACCGTACAGAGAATAGGTCTGCCCGTGCACAAACACCACGGTCTTCTTTGATGGGATGGCGGCAGGAATGTAGTACGCGTGAAGCCGATATCCCTGCGGCGAAGGAATCCAGACCTCCTGCTTTGGGAGTGCGTCCCAGTATTCAGGCGTAAATCGCTTGTTTTCTATTTCGAGCTGATACGTTGTTTCGAATGGCTTTACGGCAGGCTTGATGACGAGCCCGGAGAAATACCAGCCCGCAGCGCCCAGCAACACCAGGATTGCCAGAAGCAATCCGGCGGCCGCTTTTCCTGCTGACCGAGTTCGCCTAACAGTCATTACACGCTCGCACGACGGCGCGCCAGCTCTTCTTCCACGCGCATCTCATCTTTGCGGACGGTAAAACCCATAAGCAGATAACCGATCGCGCAGGGAATCCAGCAGAGTACGGCCAGGTTGTAAGCAAAAAGGTCGTTGCGGAAGATCACGAGAAGTTCGCCCACGAGGAAGGGACCGAAGCCTTTGCCAAGGTCATCTGCAAAATTAAAAATGCCGAATATGGAACCCCGGTTCTCCGGAAGGTTTGTATTCTGAAGAATCGCCCGGATGTTCGGGCCTGCCTGGGGAATCACCAGCCCTCCGACCGCAGCCGCGATGAGGGGCGTTGCGAGGCTTGAACCGCCGAAGTTTACGATGTACAGCATGGGGAATACGCCGAGGAGAACGCAGACACCACAGTAGACCGGCAGCATTGCACGATTGCGATGATAAACCCATTTCCCCGCAAATCCGCCCAGAAATCCGCCGAGCACCAGAACACCGCCAAAGACGGTAATCAGAAATGCGCCGTCGGCCGGCGAAAATCCTTTTGATTTTTCATAAAAATCTACAAGAAAAGTAAAGATCAAGCCCCAGGGCACGCATCCGGGAATACCCTGCAAGAGCGCGAGAACGTTCGTCCTGTTCGAGAAAAGCCGCTTAACGTCCGCAAGGCCGATTTTGTGAGACGTTTCCGGAAGATCAGAACCCGAACCCTCCTGAGCTCCGCGCCGAGGATTCGTGGCAAACAGGAGATAGCAGAGCAGAAGCGGAAAAGACGGCGCCGCCATGAGCGCGAAACTAGCCCTCCATCCCTCAAGACCGAATACCGTCTTATCCGCGAGAACACCGCCCAGGATCTGGCCTGCGGCGATTCCCAGACCCATTGCGAGAGCCAGCCATCCCGATGCAGCAGACCGGTTCTCCGATCGAAAGTAGTCGCCAAGCAGAGAGAAGATGATGGGAAAAATCCCCCCCAGCCCAAAGCCGGTGAGAGTGCGCAGGATAACGTAAACATTGTAGCTCGGCGCGAACGCGGTGGCGAAGCAGGCAAGCTCACCGATGAAGACGGTCCAGAACAAAAGAAGTTTGCGATTCCATGTATCTGTGAGGGCGCCGGCAACGATGGACATCAGACCGCCGAGCGCGAAAAAATAAACGGCCACATGACCGCCTATCTTCTGTCTGTATTCTGCGGTATCTGTGATGCCGAACGCAGCACCAATGCGATTCAGATTCGCCGACGCAAGATTCTGGTCGCCAAACAGAAAAAAGGTCAGCGCGACGATTGACCAGAATGAGAAATGTGTCTGCCATCCTTTCCCGGCCAGATCCCCCAGGCCGATGAAGTTCAGGAATCGCGATTGTTTCATGGATTGGTGAGAATCGTCAGGATTCGACGACGAGCTTTTCGAGTTCTCTTTCGTTCGAAAGAGAAATCCTTCCTTCGCGATAATCGATCCAGCCGCGAGAGCGGAAGTCAGAAAGCGTGCGAATCACCGACTCCGTGGTCGTTCCCATGAGGCTTGCCAGGGTTTCGCGAGTAAGCGGGAAATCAAAATCATGCTGCTCGGGACCCGCATCTTTCCGAAGGGAAAGCAAGTATTCTGCGAGCCTCTCCTTTACGTTGCGAGCGCCCAGGTTGTAGACCTGCTTTTCCGATTCTGACCAGCCAGATGCAAGCTCACGCACAATGGCGCGCGTGAAAGATGGGAACCGGGCTGCGAATCCGTCGAGAACGCCGCGGTCTACCTTGCACACTTTTACGGAAGTGAGGCATCTGGCGGAATGATCAAACGCATCGCCCGTCAGGGCATTGCGATAGCCCAGCCAGGTGCCGGGTCCATATACGCCAAACGCCTGTTCCTTGGCGCGGCTCGCTCTGTAGAGTTGAACCTGTCCTGTAGAAATGCAGTAAAATGCCTGAGCAGGATCATCTGCGTGAAAGATGCTTTCGCCTTTCTTGAAGTTAAGCGTGGCCTTCTTCTCATCCACAAGGGCGAGCATGGAAGGCGGAACGGTCCCGAACGGGGTCGCTTGCATTGTAGCGCATTCTGCGCAGGATTCACTGCAAGAATGGAACATGCACCCAGGCTACCGCGTAGGCCTGCTTCGTCAATAAATCATCCGAAAACTATGACAAAAATCAGCCGCGGCGAAGCCTCGACAGAAGCCGCTCGGCCGCGTAGAAGGCAGCGAGGCAGACCACAAAAACCGACAGGACATAAACCAGATGGGTCGGAAAGATCTGCTCCCAGCCATGCTCGATGCGGTGCGCAAGATTTACGTTCTCGGCAGGCGGAGTCAGCTTCGCGGCCAGATGCAACGGAATCATGCCAAGCCCGGCGCGCCACCAGGTAGATGCAGGCGCACCCATGCGGTTAATGCCTACCATTCCGATGATCAGACTTCCAATGTGTGTGAGAAAGGATGTGGGCAGGAATTCACCGCCAAACGCCAGATATAGAAACCAGAAGAAATTTCCAACCAGCAGCCAGAGAACTCCGGCGAGGTTGAGCGCTGGTAGTTCCAGAATCAGGCCAAAGCCGATCAGCAACGAAGCAACATGACAGATCCAGAGTGAGTTTTCCCATCCCCCGCGAAACACCCAGTAGGCGGCATGCACGTTGTAGAACAAAATCGGCAGAAACCCCAGAGTAGAGCCCCGCCTTTGCTTCTCAGCGTTTTGCAATGTAAAGCGACCTCAGAATCAGGATTTGCGCTGTGAAGTAGGTAGACCAGATCAGTTGAGTGAGCGAGCGCGAGTGTTCACGCGTGAGACTCCAGCCAATCAGCGAATCGGACAGGAGGAAAAGAAATGCGCCGAACGTGACCGGAACGCCGGCAAATCCCCATGCCAGCGGCATGCGAATCGAAGAGAGGGCCATCAGACAAACCATGAACGCATAAGGTAAAGAAAGATATACAATCAAAGGCTGGGATGGATCGACGATTCCCTT
>CAZUJO010000323.1:0-4754 GCA_964619995.1 uncultured Leptospiraceae bacterium | reverse complement strand
CACCACTTCGCCATGCATCTGCGCCTCGACTATGCGGGACATCGTATGGCCGCATAGACGCGCGACCTGAAGTAACTCACTCGGAGCGAAGTTCCGGACCCAGAGCGCCCGCAAGGCGCTCTGCGAAGACTGCAGGCTCTTGAACGTTAGCCGCCCACGCGTTTCAGTTCTCCCTTCACCCAGCGTTCCACGTCGGATGCATACAACCTGGAGAAAGGACTGTCCGAAGGTCCGCCGATGATGGATGTGTGCAGACCCTGCTCGCTCATGTCTGCGATCATGCGGTAGCTCGGCGCAAAGCTCGTCTGTCGGCCCGCGCTCCGGTATATCTGCCCCTGATGGACCGTAGCGCGGTTTCCAGGAAGGCGAATCGGGCCGCGGTCAATCTTGAAGAAGAGAGGAAACTTTCCTCCGAGAATGATGTGGCTCAGAACGAGCGCCTGGCCTGCCCCGTAGGTGCGCGGCTCAACGGCGAGAGCCCGGTTCATGGCAGCACGGAAGTGTTCTTCGCGGGTTTTTGCGCCGAACCAGGCCGACTTGCGCGACAAGAGAATCCGATCGAAATTTCCGAAGAAATCCGTCAAAATCCCGGTCTCTTTGCGCAGGTGGGCCCAGACACCCTGCCCCATCACAGTCCCGAACACTTCCTCCAGGAGAAATTCATAAAATTTCTCAAATATATAGGCGCCTTTCGAGTTCAGATCGTAGCTCAAATCCCATTCGCGCAGCAGGTCCGCGGCCGGCCCTTCAGGCAGGAGAGGACGGAGGATTTCCATGAATCGATCCGCCTGCGGCGAATGCACGTCCATATGCATCTTGCGAAAGTCTTCCACTGTAAGGTCAGACCGCTTCAACAGCTTTTCGATCCGGTCCGCGCGATAGGCGCCCATCGGAGCGTTGATCGGAGCTACGTTTCCCCATTCATTCAGATCGTTGTTGGCCGTTGCTATGTATCCTTCCTTCGGATTGTAACGACGCGGGAGATCCGAGTACGAATGAAACCCTTTCCAATCGTAATCTGCATCCCAGCCCGGCATGGGAGGCAGACCCGACCATTCCTTCTGGCGTTTCGGCAGAAGGCCGGACATTTGATAACCAATGTTGCCCTGCGTATCTGCAAGCACCCAGTTGAAACTCATTTCAAGCTGCCCCATCGTATCCATGCCTTCTTTGACATTCTTCACATGGAACATAGACAAAACGGCTTTCAGCGAATTCGCGCCGGTGCCGGAACCAGACGCCCAGCGCGTGGCCAGATAGAATCCTTCCTGATTCGGATCTCCGTCGAGGACTCCATGATCGTTTTCGTAAAAGATTTCGAGGTGATCCGGTTTCTTTTTGCGCTTAATGATTTCGCGGCGTTCTTTGAATCGAACCCACTGCACCCGGAGGAACTGGCTGCGCTTGAAGCTGCACTGCCTGCATTCTTCGACCCACGAATCGACGGCGTCCATAAACGTGTAGGTTGCGCCCCATGAGACGTCCGGGTTGCGGCCAATCAGGATCCCGGGAATTCCGGGCATGGCAACGCCGCATATCGTTCTTCCGCCGTGGCTCATGATCATCTCCTGCCAGACGTTTGGCAGACGGTTGATTTCCAGGTGAGGATCATTGCTGAGAAGCGGCTTGCCGGAAGCAGTGCGGGCTCCGGATACAACCCAGTTGTTGGATGCGATCACCTTTGGAATCATTCGATTCCATTGAATCGACGCAGGCACCACACGCTCAGACAGCTTTACCTGGCGAATGATCTTCTCGTCGAGATGGGCGAGCGATCCGGGGAAAAACTCCTCGAGGAGCTTCTTCTCAATTCCTGCCTGAACCATTTGAACAAACAGGCGTTCCACTTCTGTCTGCGACTGCTGCAGGCTGATGTAGCCGATCATCCGGGCGACTGTAATCGAATCGTCCATTTCCCAGGGCTCATACTTGAGCCCGATCAGGAATCTGAACTCGAAGGGAAGCTTCTTTGAAAGCACTGCGTTTACGCCGTCCGCAAACGCCTGGGCCAGTTTCGCGGAGGCGGGATCGAGCTGAGCGGCCACGGCGGCCGCATCGCCGGACCAGTTCATGCGGCGAAAGAATTTATCGATCTCAAGCATTTCATCCGAAGAGTCCAGGATTTCTGAAGCACGACCCTGGGCGAGGATTCGCATAAGCAGAATCTGACGGCCGCGGTCCATGGCCTGCGCATAGCCCTGTCCAAAATACATTCCCGCTTCGCTGTCTGCTTCAATCTGCGGAATGCCGGCCGGATCGCGGTCGATCCGCACCCTGCCCTGATAGTTAAGTTCGATCATATATTCGCCCCCTGCCGAAGAGACGACCGGACCGTCAATTTGCGAGAAAATTTCTCTTTACAATTCCGGCAAAAACGACCACTCTCAGACGGGGGATATGCGGTTCAACGGAGACAGAATCCGGGATTTGCGCGAGGAGCGCAAATGGACGCAGAAAGAACTGGCGGAAAAGATCGCGCTCACCGGGCATTTCAGCGGATTCACGCATCAACGCGTGGCGAAGCTTGAAAGAGGCGACAATGCGTCGCATCGCGTCCTCTGTGCACTTTGCGAAGTTTTCCACGTCAGGCCCGGCGTATTTTTCGCAGAGGATTAGCGACATAACTATGACATCCCGTATTTTTGAAATCATCGAAGCAGGCGAACGCCTGCTGATTGCGCTCCCATGGTGCAAGGATCATCCCGACGAAGTGCGGCACAAAGCTCATGCAGATCCAGCCACCATGCAATACCGCCTGAAGTTCGGCGAACAGGTCATTCGTGAGGGCGAAATCGGCGGCGATTTTCGAATCAGTCTCGATCTTCGCGGGGAGAAAAACGGCGTCTATACAATGCAGATTCTCGCAAGAAGCGTGAAGGACGGGGGATACCGCGAATTCTGGAAGCAGCAGATCTTTATCCAGGTAAGCCGACGCCGCACTCCCGAACAGATCGATCAGATTGCCCACCGTTATGCGCCCATCTTCCTCTTCAGCAAGAAGGAAGAGTATTTTCCCGTCGCGCTCTCAGATCTGATTCATTCTCCGGATCTGAAATCAGCCGACGCATCGGTTTCCGTCGATTCGATCACAGGAAAGCAGCACGTGCACCTTTCCGAGCTCGATGAGTTCCTCAGGTACAACGGCCACAGCGACTATCTGTTGAATCACACGATGTTCGATCTCGACGGAGTGTTCAAACAGATCCGCGGCGACTTCCGTCGTTCGGTCGTTTACTATTCCTACCTGGAGGACAGAAACTCCGACCGCTTCTTCATCAACTACCATACGTTCTACGCGTTTGATCCGAAGACAGGCATCGCAAAAATGCTGAACATCGGCCCGCATGTTTTTGACCGCGAAAGCCTCACCATTTCGTTTCGCGGAGACGGCACGCCGGAATCGCTTGTGCTTTCGGGTCATCTCGAAAATCAGCCGATTCTCTTTCTTGAAAAACTCAAGATGTGGAACACAGGACGCGTACGAATTTCGCTTCCTGACGAACTCGGCCCGACTGTGGAAACTCATACAATTGTTCCGGTTGCCGAAGGATCTCATGCGCTCTATCCGACGGCCGGTCTCTATCACATTTCTCTTCTAACGGAACTCGCCGGACATGTCTTCAAAAACATACTGCACGTGGAAACAGAAGACGATGATCCGCGCGAAATGGATACACACCAGGCCCTTCTTCCGCCCGCGATGCCGTCCGACAAGTTTGCGAACTATGACCTTCGCCCTCTTCGCTTTGACCGGATGCGAAGCGAAATGGAGCCGACCGGCCCTCTCTACGATCCTTCTGTGTGCGCGCTCGTGTTCAGCGGATACTGGGTTGACGTTCCCGGACCTCAGAACGAGCGGTTTCCGCCCTTTTCACGAAAGGAGCGCGATATTGAAGACTGGGTGGACGGGGCATACGTCTGGAAATGGGAAGATCTGCCGCCGGATGTGATCACGCACAATCGGGCCCTGTCCGACTACATCCAGAAACACGTTAAGCGACCATGAGTCTCTCTCGCGCTGTTCTCTCGCGGACCCTGAGCGCGCTGCTCGTTCTCGGCGCGACGGGCTCAGGGGTTCCGATCGATTTATGGGCGCGCGAAAATATGAAAAGCTGCTCCGCGGACGGCAACGGACGGCCGAATCCATTCGGCGTCTGCGTCGAATTCACCGGGAATCCGCCGGCGTTCTACTGCAACGAAGAAATGCACATCAGTTACATCCGCTGCTCTACGCGAAACCGGGTCGGCAGCTGTGAAATGAAATCCGATTCCGGCCCGTTTCTCGTGCACTATTACGCGCCGCAGCGCAACGGCGCAAGCCTCCCTTCTTTTTGCGCGCAGCATGGAATTTATCATGCGCCGGAATCCGGCTACACGCTCAGTCTTCCGCCGGAACCGGAGCGGACGCCGAATCCCGAGCAGCTGCTGAACGACACGAAAAAAGTCTCCGAATGGAAAGAGGATCGCCAGGACTCCGAATCAGACATGAGCTGTTCGGCAGACGGCGAAGGCAGGAAATCAGCGCGGGGGATTTGCGTCGAGTTTCGCGGCGAAACTCCTGGAGATCTTTGCGCGGGAGCGAAAACGGGCCGCGCCCGATGCGCCGCATCCGAACGACTCGGGGTCTGCAGAATTGAAAAGGAAGGCCGTGTTTTCTTTGTGCACCTGTATGCGCCCGCTGATCCGAAACCGGCCTGCCTGGCTCTGCGCGGCACCCTCTTCCCGCCTAATATCGATTATACGAGATAGCAGTG
>CAZUJO010000322.1:0-4764 GCA_964619995.1 uncultured Leptospiraceae bacterium | reverse complement strand
GCTCTCGAGCGTCCCGTGACGTTTCTGACTGTCCTGGGTTTTCTCGCCGCGCCGTTTCTGTATTTCTTTGTCGGCAGCGCCGCATGCTGGCTTTCGATCGCAGCGTCCATTGTGCTGTTCGGCATCCGTGAAGTCTTCCTTCAGGACGACCATGCGATCGTTCGCATCTACGGCCCGCTCGGACGCCTGCGGTACATCTTCGAAAACCTTTTCCGCGACAAATACTTACAATACTTTAATGAAACAAACACAGACGGGCGGCCGATTCCGAGGATTGTGCGGGATTACATCTACCAGAAAGCGCATCACGTTAAGTCCATGGCCAGTTTTGGAACGGAACTCGATATTTTTGACACGGAGCTCACAACCGGCTGCCGCGTGCTCCACAGGAATTTCCCGGCGCATGTTCCGAGCGTCGGCTACAGCATGACGATTGGAGACGGACGGCCCGGTGTGCACCCTTTTCTCGTGCGAAATGCAATCAACATCTCGGGCATGAGCTACGGCGCGATCAACAACCGCGCTGCCGAAGCGCTGAGTCTCGGAGCGAAGGACGTGGCGTACGTGAATACAGGCGAAGGCGGCTATGGTCCTCACGGTTCTGCTGGCAACGACGTGGTGTTTCAAATAGGAACGGGGAAGTTCGGCGTTGGCAAGGACGCGGTTCTTCCGGACGGCAGTCCTACCCGCGCGCTCGACCGCGATCTGCTCAAATCACTCGTTAAACAAAACCAGAATATCCGGATGATCCAGATCAAGATTTCGCAGGGCGCGAAGCCGGGCATTGGCGGACACCTGCCGGGCGACAAGGTAACGCCTGAGATCGCAGACGTGCGCCGGGTCACGCCATGGAAAACCGTGATCTCTCCTCCGCAGCATGCTGAGCTTCGCGCGTCTTCTCCCCGCGAAGCTTTGCAGAAGCTGATTGATTTTATTGAAGAGATCCGCGTTCTCACGGAACTTCCCGTCGGCATCAAAATGTGCGTGGGGCGCCTCGATGAACTGGATCTGCTCGCGCTGGCGATGAAAGAATCCGGAAAGGGACCGGACGCAGTGCAGATCGACGGGGCAGACGGCGGGACGGGGGCTGCGCCCAATTTATTTGTGAATTACGTAGGATATGGAAGCTCGATTGAAACACTGGGCTACCTGCATCACCGCCTCAAAGAACATGGAATCCGCGACCGGGTTCGCCTGAGCGCTTCCGGCCGCATCTTTACGCCGGCTCACGCCGCCTATGCGTTTGCAAGCGGTGCCGATACGTGCGAAACGGCACGGGCTGCGATGCTTGCCCTCGGATGCATTCAGGCCCAGCAGTGTCATACGAACCGCTGCCCGACCGGAATCACAACAAACAGCGCGTGGCGGATGCGCGGCATTCATATCCCGGAGAAGTCGACTCGTGTGCATCATTTTCTCCGCGGATTTCACGACGACATGCTTGAGATCACAAGAGTGATGGGGCATTCGGATCCGCGCGACATCGAGCTGAGTGATCTTCGCATTCTGTCGCGCGGCGGCGCGTTCTCAGGATTCTTCCGCGATCCGGATTAGTCGCTTCGGTATTTGAGAAACCGGGCCGCTTCCGCGCGCAGGAAAGGACCGTCCGTTCCATACAGATTGTACTGAGTGACTCTGCGTCCTCGCAGGCGCGCCAGCCTCCAGTCCACGTCGGAGTCTGAGCGGACATCATCCCATGCGTACCACCAGAGAAGTCTGGCCGGCTTTCCGTCCTTTTCCACGCGGGCCGAGCGAACGGCAAATCCATCTACGGCTTCCCGTCCTGTTTCGCGGAACACGAACCCGGCCGCCTCAAAGCAGATGCGGGGATCATGCGCCGATCCCGGAGCAAATGGATTTGCTTTGAGAATCAACGAATTCTCTTCGTGACGATAGACGGCAATGCGTCCGTTTTCGCGGACCTCATCCTTCTTGAGTTCATATCCGGCGATTTCGGAGGGCCAGAGAATCTGTTCTTCGCGGGGCGTGTGGAAGATGGAAAAGAGCCCGAGAACGGAAAGAACCGCGCCCGCTGCCACAGGAATCCTGCGCAAAACGGGCGGGGCGGACCGGGCGGACGGGGCGTTCGCCGGCATGAGGATGGTGAGGAACCAGACAGGAAAAACGATCATGCAGGTGAAAAAAACAAGGCCGATGATTTCGTGGCCGGTTTGTTCCGGCGGCACGCGAAAGAGCACCAGGCTCAAGATGCGGAGAAGGTTTGAAAGAAGCCAGAGCAAAGGCGCAAAGATGAGGATTACGAGCTTCCCCCGCACGGAGGCGTTCCGCGCAAGCACGGTGCTGACGAGAAACGCGGCCACGGCCATCTTCATCCCTTCGCATACGCGATCCACGGCATACGGCCTTCCATGAAAATAGATGAGATTGC
Organism: uncultured Leptospiraceae bacterium; assembly: GCA_964619995.1. GTDB lineage: Bacteria > Spirochaetota > Leptospiria > Leptospirales > Leptonemataceae > JAEUSB01. The sequence continues at coordinate 2,375 of CAZUJO010000322.1, read as the reverse complement.
CCGAAGCATACGAAGAACGATCGAGGAGGGTGAGGATTTCTGCCGCGGATCTTGAAAGCCACAGCCGCATTTCAAATCCCGCAAGGATCGACGAAAATGCGGAAAGGGGAGGGCATGCAAAGACGAGGAGGGGCGCCGGGAATGCGAAATGGATTCCGCCGAGACTGCAGATTCCGAGAAAATTCCAGTATGACCCGATCCAGAGAAGACTCAACCGGTCGAAAAGGATTCCCGACAACACGAGTCCGCACCCGGCCGCAAGAAACAGAAGTCCCAGGCGCTCGGAGCGTTTTTCATGCGTGCGAAACAGAAAGAGAAACAGAAGCGGATAAAGCGCAATCGTATGAGACAGATTGAACAATCTCTGCCCCGCGGCGAACGCCGGAAGGAGCGCCGCCGCCGAGAATAGAACCGTTTGCATCATACGGGGCTGTGCATCTCTCGCATGCGCAGATACAGGAGCGCGGCAATACAGGCGATCACAGCGAGCGCTGTTTCCCCGGGTTCGGGCACGCTGCCGGGCTGTGCCAGGTTCCCCGCGCCGAGCGCGGATGGATCCTGATAAATGCCGAATCGATTGTAGTCCTTTTCGGATTCAAGGACGATCAGGCTTGAAACTGGACTGACCACCATCGCATCGCGCGCCTGCTGCACGAGATCTGCGTTGTCGAGGTCCCGGTCGAAGAAGCGGTTGCCGAGTGATCGCATAACGTTGCGGTAAAGCATCAGCCGGATCAGCAGATCGGCGCCTGGTTTTTCCGCTCCTTCCTGTGCCTCTTTGAGCTGAATGCCTGCCGCGCGAATCGGAATGCTGTGCGCGCTTTCGACGGGCACACGGATAAACCCGGTCGAAAGGACGCGAGCAAGATCCTCTTCGCTTGCTGCGACGGGGATAAGTCTGCCGAGATCCATCAGGCTGGCAGCGTATTCACCGGGTCGTTCTCCGATCACGGCGACGGCATCGGGAGCCCGCTTCAGTCTCTGTGTGGATGCGAAACGCTCGGAACCCCGCAGCTCTCCAAACGGAATCGAGCGGTCCTTTCCAGGAACCACCCAGAGGGCAGGGCCGAGGGATTGCTTTTCCGTAAAATCAAGCGGGAACAGGTTGAAACTGGGAAGCTCGACTTTGTCGAGATAGGCAAGCGTCTGCGTTTCGCTCTGACTCTGGAACCATTCATTTGTGATCAGATACACGGGGATTCCGTACGCGAAGAGACGCCGCACGATTTCTTTCCACCTGGATCGGGGCATTGCGTCGCTCAAAACGAGCAGCAGCGCCGCCGGGCGGTAGCGGACGGATTCAAACTCTATGGGCGCAAGACTGTAACTCCACTTCCCGGCGCGAATGCTTCCGGTGATCTGCGGGGCCGGAAGCGACAGGTGCCAGTCTCCGCGGGCAAAGTGTCCGGTAAACTGACGGGCCGGCCGCCCTGCGGAAGATTTGTTTTCTCTCAGCCAGATGCCCGAGCCTTCCAGATCCGGAGCCGCGGAGAACAAATCCACCTGCACGTCCTGCGAAGCCCATTCGTCCACGGGCCCGTCGAGATGCAGTTTCTGATACGTTAGACGCCCTTGTTTTTCTTCGAGAGGCGTAACAATTCCGATCCGGACCGTGCGATAATTCGCCGGTTGAACTGGAAACACCCGGAGCCGAATGCGATTCCCATCGAGCCATTCGACGGTAGAAGGATCTCTCCGTTCCACACCCACGATCGCAGCATAGGCGCCCCGCGCTCTGGATTTGAACGTCAGGCGCGCTGGCCGCTCCGTTCCGTCGACCCAGAGGGAGAGTTTTGTGCAAATGGAGCCTTCCGGGAGCGTGATGGTATAGATCGCCTCTTCCGGTCCGGCCGATGGTCCAACGCGCATTCCGAAGAGCCGCCCGTCCGTATCGCCGTCATTGTAGATGGCAATCGTCGTCTCTGTGTAGGCGGTGCGCATTTCAGGATAGATCTGCACATGGGAGCGGACGTCAGTCGTGATCAGTGAGTGTCCGCGCCACAGCCGGTCAAGGCGGGCAAATGGAATTCCAAAGAGCAGATGCTGGATCTGCCCTGCATCTTCCGCGGCGATGGAGCGGCGCTCATTGCCCCGGTAGAGCCAGGACATGCCGCTTGAGCAGAGAAATGCGATCGGATCGAACTGCGCCTGCATATTGAACAGCGCCACTTCCGAGGCTCGATTTGGCTGCAGAGTCATTTCCGTAACATGATTGATCGGGAGCCGCGCCGCAGTGCGCGTCCATTCAGGCAGGTCAGCATTGAGGCGGTTCTGTCCTGTCTGCGCGGCCTGTGTTTCCGGCGTTTCGAGAACGGTCATCACGCGCTGCCACTGAAGCCGGTAATAGGCTCCGTACATGGCGCATAACGTTATGG
>CAZUJO010000321.1:0-4793 GCA_964619995.1 uncultured Leptospiraceae bacterium | reverse complement strand
GATCTTTGTTGGCCGAATTCAAAAGCTTGCAAAGAATACGGAGCTGGTTACGACTTAAGATGTGTTTGTCGACCGCGTAACGGGTAAGATCATTTCGGTTGATGAAATGTACCGCTTTGCTGACGAGGTGCGGCGGGCAAAGGGCGTTGTCTACGAGTCGGACAAGTATTCAGAGGAGGAAATTGAAGAACTTGTTCGAAAAGCGCGGCCCGAAGAATAGCGCCGCGGGCCGGCATGGCCTTTTGCGAACTTACGAACTCAGAGATCCATGCGTGCCGCGTCCCAAAAGCCGCACAACACCCCGCCTTCACAACTCCGTCCGCATTCCTTGGTGCGAATCTCCCATCGCCTGGCGCAGTGCGATTTCGATCGTATGCCGGGGCGGGACTCCGAGATGCCTTCCTTCCGCGGACAGGTAGGAGCGGCGAAGATCTCTGCTGTGGTCGGGTGCGACGTCGATTCCGTTGACCAGGATCGTAGGTGAACCGAAGGGGATGGAATGCTCCGGCGCATCCGCGTGGTCTTTGTTTATCTCAAGGATCGGCGATTGAATACCGGCCTGACGCATCACATCTGCGAGGAGGATGCGCGCGGCCAGTCGATTCGGACAGGACGAGTCGTATATGAGCTCGATTCGCATAGCGCCTCCTGCAACGCATTATGAGACGAGCATGTGACAGAAATATTACACGGAAAAAGCCTGGACAATTGAAAAAGTTTATGATCGAGGGGGATGGGTCTCCGCCAGAGGAAGGACCATCTCGGCCAGGATGCGGCGGCGGGGCAGAAAGTCCTTGCTGTAGTCGCGGATTTCGCGTGCGTAGACGCGGCCGCCTGCCGCGGAAACAAGGTTCTGGACCACAGCCAGACCGAATCCCATGCCCAGCTCCTCTTCGCGAAACCGCTCGTCATAAGAATTGTTCAAGCGCACAAGCGGTTCGAAGATCGTTTCCTCCATTCCTTCCGGAATCCCGTCGACGCTGCCGTCCATGGTCATCACATCGTTCATCACGCTGATCGACACAGCATTTCCCGTTCTATGTGTGGCGACTTCAATGAGCGAGCCTTCCGGCGAAAACTTGAAAGCATTGGTGAGCAGTTCGCGAACGCAGATTTCGAGCGAGTCAGCAGGCAGGGCCGCCGAACAGTCGAGCAGGCGTCCCAGATGAATCGTCTGCTCTTTCTGACCGCGGAGTTTCTCCACATCTCTGACGGCTTTTTCAATGATGGCGGGAATGGAAGCCGCGCCCCGCGCTCGCACGCGGAGCCTGTGCACGATCTCAAGCATCCGGTCCACGCCTTCGAGCCACTTTCGCGCAGAGGACGAAGCCTGGAGCAGAGCAGGCAGAACTTCAGGTTGGATGACGGTCTGGCCGTCTTTTTCCTGAACGCCTGCGGCCAGCAGGTCAATCAAAGTGCAGATAACGTCGAGTCCGGCGCCCTGCGAAACAGAATGCTTCACGTTGTTCACCAGGGTCGCATAGTTATCCACCACGCGCAGTTTGGTCTGCTGCTTCCAGATCAACCATTCGAGCTTGCTTCGCAGTTTCGCCTCGGATTCGCCTTCCGAGGCAGTGCTTTCCGCATGCTGACGATGAAATTCTTTCGCGCGGTCTAGATGACTCAGGAGCGCGTGAGGAGCTTCGGATTTCTCAAGAAACTCGAAGACACGGCCAAGCCGTCGGTCGTTTCCGGCCCGCCGCTCGGGGCGTGACGTGAGAACAATCAGCGCGGCAGACGGGTTCTGGCGGTGCAGAGCATCGATGATCTGTTCCGTGGTTACGTCGGGCAGTTCAATTTCCGTAAGAACGACTTTGACAGGATGCCGGCTAACGGCTTCAAGCGCTTCGCCGAGCGACGCAGCGCTGCACACTTTGTGACCATTCATCTCAAGCAGTCCGCCGAGCGAACGCCTGTATTCCTCATCGCTGTCGAGGTGAAGAATCATTCACTATAGAAGGTAGCCGCTCTCGCAAAGAGAGTCAATCAAAGTTGTCCAGGGGCCTGTTTTCTGCGCAAATGCTGCTTCGGGCTAGTCCCGAGGGATTACTTTTTCTCAGAAATCCACTTCTTCCAGGTTTCCGGCTGAAAACCAGCGGTCGCTCTCTTTCCGTCTCTGACCACTGGCGTTTTCGTGAGCAACGGTTCGGCCAGAAGCCGGTCGGCGATGTTGAACTTCATATACTGCAGGCCCTGATCGCGGTACGCTTTGCTTTCCGTGTCAATGAGGTCCTCTGCCGACACCGAATTCAGAACACTGGCCAGCTCGCCTTTCGACATGGGCTTCTCGGCAAGATTGATGAGCTGAAACGGAATTCGCCGTTCCTTGAAGAACATCTCTGCCTTCTTAGTGTTCTTGCAGCTCTTTGTTCCGAAGATCTGGAGATTCATTTCTATAATTGTGGCGCGGGCAAAGCGCGGCGGAGAAAGGCGATGAGTTCCATTGCATCATCAAACTCCGCGGAGGCACCCGGCTCAGGCAGTGCGCCCTGGTATTTTTGCTCGAACGAAGCCCCGCCCATTTGCAGCGAAATCTCCAGCTCCGCGGAGCGCGCATGGGGCTGACCCGGGGGCAGTTTTATTTGGCGGCTAACGTTCAGACGCTTGTTTCTGATCAGGGTTTCGAGAGCCGCCCGGTCAATGCGGGCTGATTCTTCGCGATGTCTGGGAAAGTCGCGGCGCGGATGGTATCCGCCGTAATCGTATGTATAACGCAGCTTTCCGTCGGTCACATCAAACACTTCGGTCGTTGAATTCGAGTCCATGGAATGCTCTGCGCTGTGGAATCGAGCGTGCAGCTTGAGCGCGGGCGCGGCGATGGCAGCCACGAAGGCGAAAGATGCAAGCGCGGCCATGGACCAGAATCTCATGCCTTTGAATGCCGCGGCGGCCCGAGGGGTCAAGCAATCAAAGGCATGCAATGACATCCCTCGCGCTTCGAAACCAATCACTTCAGCGGATTCTTCATTCTGTAAATCCCGCGGGCAGCACGGTCAAACACGGGCAGGTAAAGCCATTCGCCGAAAGGGACGACGACGGAAAGATCACGCATGGTCGAACCGTCGTGCATGGTGAAATACTTTGGTGTTTTGCCCGTTGGATCGAGCGCCAGGATTCCTGTCTGCTTCGAAACCGGAAGAAGCTTCTGCGGCAGACGCAAAAGCAGCGGCTTGATCCACGGATGCGCGTGGGTCCATGTGATTGTGCCGGACCGCGCTTTGATCATCGCCACCCAGATGTTCCCTTCCGCATCTCGATCGAGTCCGTCCGCCATTCCGGGCAGATTTTCCCAGACAACTTCATCCGTGCCGGCTCGAGGTCCGCGCACGAACAACCGCAGAATGCGAAACTTCAGAGTCTCCGTAATCAGGATCGATTCTTCTTCCATGCCGCCGGCAAGATCGACCAGAATTCCGTCCGGGAATGTGTAATTTTCTGCGGCGAGCTCAACGGCGCCGCTTTCCATTTCGTATTCCCACACGTAGCCGCCGGGATTCAGGCCGATTGCTTCTTCCACGGCGCCGCCGCCCATGCTCGCCCGCGGGAGAGCGAACGGTTCAGTGATGTAGACGCGTTTGCCGTCGCGGCTGATATCGAGATCGTTGCAGAAATACAGGGGGCGCGACTGCGGATCCTGCTGTGATGCGAGCACTGCGGTGCGTTTCCCTGCGGGATAGACGCGCGGTCCGTTCTGGGCCTGAGATTTTGGAACCTGCGTGACGAGCGCGCGAATGTTCCGCGTCTCCACATTCAACTCATACAGGCCCACCTTCTCAGATTCCGGATAACGTTCACCGTGCAGGTGCGAAGCGCAGAAAAGGATTCGGTTCTCGTTGCCGGGAAAGAACCGCGCGCCGGATGCCATGAGGGGCGCGTCGACGAACCGTTCGGCGGAATTCTTCTGCAAATCAATACGGTAGATCCATCCGTCCATTCCCGTTGCGAAAGCTGTCCGGCCGTCCTTGCGAATCAGGATCTCGTCGAATCCAGGAATATCAGCCGTTATGTGTTCTGCGCTTCGCAGAGGATCCCCCTGCGCGCGCGCGGACTCAATGGACGCCGGGACGGGGCCCATCTGGTAGGCCGGGCCGATCTTCACATCCGCTGGCGGGGCAGCGGCGATCCACCAGACGAGTGCTGCGAGCACGAGAGCGGAGAGGGTTACTTTGCGTTTCATTCAATACTCCAGGCAGACAATTTTCGGATGATTTCCTTCTATAGAATACGCGGGCAGATTGGAATAGCTGCTGCATACCTCGCGCCCCCGGAAGACGATCTCGCGCATAAACGTGACCCGCGTCGGAAGGGGATAGGCGGTGAATGTTTCTTTCGCGGGGTTGAAGCGAATGAGGCGGTCCGAAAATCCTCCCGTAATCCAGACTTCCTGTGTTTGCGGATGGATCGCCAGGGCATACGGGGTTTCGTATTCGTCCGGCGCAAGAACGGGAAGCGGAAAGCGCTTCAGTTCTCGTTTTGCCGGATCAAACCGCAAAAGCGCGCTGTCCGTGAATGCCGGAATCCAGAGATAGCCATCGCGCGAAAATCGCATCCTGCGCGGGCCCGGAAGATCCAGATCGAGCTCCTCCACCGCAAGCGTCTCCGGATCCACGCGGCCGATTTTGCCCGCGTAGAGTTTGCTGTACCAGATGCTTCCGTCCTTCGGATTTATATCGATTCCATAAGGAAGAGAAAGGATTTCGTACCCGGATCCGGTGATCTTGTGCGGAGAGAGAGCGACGTGTAGATTCTTCTCCGGAAACCACGAGGCAATTTTCAGCACTGCCGGGGTGAGC
>CAZUJO010000320.1:0-4800 GCA_964619995.1 uncultured Leptospiraceae bacterium | reverse complement strand
GTACATGGTCAACTCAGGATTGGCGAATAACGTTCTTGTTGTGTCCTGAGACAAACTGGGCGAATCGTCCGATCAGAAAGGTCTGAGCCTGGTTTATTCACCAACGATGGGGCGCGACTTTGCGGCCGGCGCGCCTTCAGCGGTCGCCAACCAGACACGCATATACATGAACAAATATCCAGCCGCGCGCGAAGAGCAGTTTGCCCGCGTTGGAACCATGATGCGCAAGAATGCGCTGAACAATCCCAACGCGCAACTCAAGCTGCCGCAGATTACAGAAGAAATGATGATGAACATGTCGTGGCTCTCCACGCCGTTCCGCCTTCTCGATTCCTGTCCTACCAGCGACGCAGCATGCGCCATGGTGCTGCAGGGAGAAAAGCAGGCGGAGGCAAACGATCGGCCGCGCGCCTGGATTCAGGCCGTTTCTGCGGTTTCGGACGGCGTGAACTACATTGGCCGCGACTGGTCCGATCCGGTCGCGCTCAAGAAAGCTGCGCAGAATTGCTACAAAGCCGTGGGGATCACGCGTCCGATGGAAGAACTCGATGTAGTCGAGATCTATGATGCATTTACAAGCCAGCACTTGATCTGGTATGAAGGACTTGGCTTTTGTGAGCCAGGCCGAGCCGGGCCGGACTTGATTGAGACGCGCGCAACCGCGATGGATGGAAAAGTTCCCGTCAATCCCAGCGGCGGAGTGCTCTCGAACAATTCGATTGGAGCCTCAGCCATGATTCGTCAGGCCGAGGTTGCGCTGCAGCTGATGGGCCGAGCGGGCGATCGGCAGGTAAAGAACGCCGAAGTCGGGCTGGCGCACGGATGGGGCGGAGCGATTCAGTTTCACGTTGTGATGATCATGAGCGTTGAAAAGGATATCCAGGAATCCTTTCGCAAGAGAAAACAGAAGAAGGGCTGATCCCGGAATACCGTTAGGCGGCATATTATGGAAGTCAAAGTACTCGAAGGCAAAATCGAAAACGACTACAAGTGGAATCCGGGAACATCGGTGGGCAGATTTCTGACACAGATGCGGGAAAAAGAAATTCTGGCGGTCCGCTGCACAAAAACATCAAAGGTGTTTCTACCGCCGCAGTCGTGGTCGCCCTACGGCAACATCAAGATGGATCGCTTCGTTCCCATCACGACGGAGCCGACCCTCGGAGTTGGAACGATCATCTACGATGCGCCCTGGAATCTTCCCGAAGGAATTCAGCCGCCGTACATGCTTGCCGGCGTGTCATTCGCGGGCGCAGACAGCGACCTGATTCACCTGGTGGTTGCGCCCGAGGAAAGACTCAAGTCTCTCAAAACCGGCGACCGCCTGCGCGCTGTCTGGAAAGAAGAGCGAACGGGCACCATTCGGGACATTCTGTACTTCGAGCCGGTGTGATCAGGCGAGATCGTATTCAGCGATCAGAGTCCGTCCCGCCACTGCCCTTGAAAAGTACTCTGCCCTGACCTTCTGATAGTCCGGATTGGAAAAGAAGGCATCTCTTGTGGCTCTGTCCGGAAAGTGGAGCGCGAAAACCCGGTTGATCGGGTGATCTGCGGCGCTTTGCGGGGCCGCGCTGACCACAAAGTCATAGCGGAATTTTCCCCCGTGTGCGTGCAGGATTGGCGTCATTGCGGCCCGGTAGCCCGCATATACGGCTTCATCCTGGACATTCATGGCCACCATCATTTCAAACATATTCTGAGTGAAACGACCCAGGGATCGGCGTCAACAGAAGTCGGGCTGCAGGCGCTTTTTGAAAAAGGACGTGACGGGCAGGCGCACGGCGTCAGTTGTTCGATATGTCAGCGGACATCGTTTGTCCTTTTGAAACTGTTCCCGCGCTTCTTGAGGCGCGCGTGCGCGAAGCGCCCGACAAAACATATTTGATATTTCAGGACCGCGAAACGAGCTACGCGCGCTTCCAATCGCTCACGCGGAAGATGGCCGCATGCTTTCGCGGCCTCGGGGCGCGTAAGAATTCGCGCATCGCTGTGCTTGTGCCCAACTCGGACCATTTTCTCTATTTCTATTTCGGCGCGATGCAGGCCGGCTGCGCCGCCGCTACCCTCAACACTCTGCTGAAAGCAGAGGAGCTCGAGTTTATCATCAACGACTGTCAGGCGGAGATTCTCTGCACCACCCCGCACTACAGAAAGCTGCTGGAGCCGGTCTGGGAAAACTTAAAGAATATTAAACATGTCATTTTCACGGAGCCTGGAGAGCTTCCCCATACGCTCGAAATTGACGAAATCCTGAACAGAAGCGAAGAGTTTTCGGACCCGGACCTGAAAGGGACGGACGATGCTGCGATGATCTACACGTCCGGAACCACCGGCCATCCGAAGGGCGTGGTTCTTACGCATGCGAACATACTCTACAACAGCTATGTTGCGCCCCGCTTCATTGATCTGCAATCCTCGGACGTTTCGCTCTGCATCATGCCGCTCTTCCACGTAAATGCACAGGTGGCGTCCATGATGGCGACCATGCAGGCCGGGGCAACCGTCGTGCTCGAGGAAATGTTCAAGCCGCGCACGTTCATTAAAACATTGAAGAAGCATCGGTGCACGACGTTCAGCGGCGTTCCGACGATCTTTAACTATCTCAACGAAATGAAAGAAGCAGAGGGAGAAAATCTCAGCTTCCTGAAGGCCTGCATTTGCGGCGCGGCCCCGATGCCCGTTGAAGTATTCCAGACGTTCGAAAAGAAATTCGGCGCAAAGATCATCGAAGGATACGGCCTGTCAGAAGGCACCTGCGTTTCCTCTCTGAACCCCTTAAACGGCATTCGCAAGATCGGATCGATCGGGGTTCCGATTGACGGCCAGGAAATGGCGATCTGGGACGACGACGGCCGGTCGCTTCCCGACGGACAGACGGGCGAGATTGTGATCAAAGGCCCGAACGTGATGAAGGAGTACTACAACAACACTGAGGCCACCGCGAAGAGTCTTCAGAACGGCTGGCTGCGAACCGGAGACCTGGGCTACCGGGATCAAGACGGCTATTACTTCATCGTAGGCCGCAAGAAGGAAATGATCATTCGCGGGGGCGAGAACATCTACCCGCGCGAAATCGAAGAGGTTCTCTTCGAACACCCCGACGTCCAGGATTGCGCGGTAGTCGGTCTGCCGGACAAGAAGTACGGCGAGGAAGTCGCTGCGTTCATTATTTTGAAAGGCGGCTCAAGCGCGGATGAGAAGGAAATTCGCAGCTATTTGCGCAATAAGATCGCGGATTTCAAGCGCCCGCGTTTGATCGAGATTGTAACAGACCTTCCGCGCACCGCGACGGGGAAAATCCAGAAAAACAAGATCATCGAAGAGTATGTCGGGAATCAGACTCTTATCTCGAAAGTGGACGGGCATGTAAATCTTCCATACAAGTGGGTGTACGGCAAAGCGCTGGCTCGCTTTTACACCGGGCTGCGCGAAGAAGGAAAGTTTTACGGGACGGCGCGTAAGAGCTGTGAACGGTGCAAAGGCGCGGTGCAAATTCCGCCGAAATCGTTCTGCGGTCTGTGCCACGAAGAATGCACTGACTGGGTTGAATTGCCGAACCGCGGAGTGCTCGAAAGTTTCACCACCGTATACATGGAATTTCCGGGACAACCCACGAAGCCACCGTATACGTACGGTTACATCAAGCTCGAAGGCTCCGCGACGCATCTCTATCACATGATCCGTGAGATCGAGGAAAAAGACATCAAAATCGGAATGCGCGTGGAAGCCGTATGGGCTCCAAAGGAACAGCGAAAAGGAAATCTCTATGACATTCAGTACTTTCGCCCCCTGAAGGCTTAACGACGTGAGCGTCTATTCAGGCATCGTCGCTTTCTTTCAGTTTATGATTTTGCTCATGCCGGTGGTGTTTCCGACCATCGAGTTGAGCGAGCTCGCCGCTCTGCAATTTCTAGGGACGATTGTGAGCGCGTGGGCAGCGCTTTTTCTCGGAGAGCTTAAAACGCGTCACCTGCTTTTCGCGCTTCTTCTCTATCTCTGTCTGGCCGTGCCGTCCGTTGCAGTCTTCAATCTTGCGTTCGTCGATGTAGAGCGGTTGATTGCGAAAACCGGTTTCTACGTCATGCCCGACCTGAAATCGATTCTGCGCTGGGGAGTGCTGACCGGTTTCTCGCTGCAGGCGGGCGCGTTTGCGCTTGTCGCTTCGGGTCTGTGGATGAAGGCGACGCGCGCTCCGTATCTCTTTCGGCGCGCAGGCACCAATCGTCAGGAAAAGGATCTGCTCTTTGAGCTTCGTCAGCAGATGGTGCGCGATGATATGACGAATTTCAAATACGTAACTCTGCAGACTGCCTGCCCGGGAATCGTGATGGAGTTTCGCGGAGAGATTCTTGCCTTTCTGCGATTCTTCTTGCACGAAAAAACCGTTGTGATTTTCGATCTGATCATTTTGCCGGAAGCGCGCACGCTTCCGCACAGCAGGATGCTTCCGGAATTGCTCCGCAAACTTGCAGAACAGCCCGGTCTTGAAGATGCAGTTTATTGCGCGATTCTGCCCGCCCGTGATGAGGACTCGATTCAGAGGGCGCTTCTTTCCGGCGCCGGGTTTGAGCCGCGCCCCCTGGACCGGGAAATGGCACGCTACATCGATTCGTTCCGTCTGCCTGGTTTCGATGACTGGCAGCCCTTTGCAGGCCCATACGAATCGTGGGCCCGGCCAGACCGCAGCCGCAGCCCGGTCGGGATCTAACCGGCAAGCCTGACACCGGGACTGCCAAATTTGCAGTCCAAACCGCAAAATTCCTCCAAAAAAGGCCGATTTGCGCCCGTGGTACCTGGCAC
>CAZUJO010000319.1:0-4808 GCA_964619995.1 uncultured Leptospiraceae bacterium | reverse complement strand
CCGTTCCCGAGAGCGTCGAAAATGAACCGCCCACCTTACGGCTGATCCGCGCCGGCTGCCCGGTAAGTTCGGATTGCTTTTTTGAATCGCAGAGCAGACGGTAAACGATATCCGATGAGGCCTTGAACCTCACCTTATGCTTGATGGTTTTGCACACCACGGCCTCCCGGCGCGGCGATCAGGGCTTCTTCCAATCCGTCCCCTCGAAATCTCTCCGGGCCATGGCGAAGAAGGTCGACCGTTCGGGCGCGCCTCCCTTTGCATCCACGGAGAGGGCGCGTTTGACCGGCTGCGAGGAAAAAAAACCTGGCTCAATGGAGGTTGAGCCGGGCTTGAACGCTTCTGCGATGTTCTTTTCGCCTTGATGCGCGCCGGCCCAATCGTCGCTCTCTTCGAGCACTGCAAACTTTCCGGCGAACTGCAGGGTTCCCGGTTTCGCAGTCACGGCAAATGCCCTGGATGTATCGTACGGCAGCACGGTCGCATAATATCGCGTAAAGACCTGATCGGGAAACCGGCCCCTCCGCGCGAATGGTCCGTCGGCTCCCGTATGCGAATCGATTCTGTAGACGGCGCCGACGACGCGATATGTGCCCGGGACCGCGTTGAGCAGATAAAAGCGATCGCCGCTCCGAAATGAAGTGCCGTATAGAGCGGGGGTTGCATCGAGCACTGCTTCTTCGGTCCGGACCAGATATACTGCGGCAGGCGCAAATCCAGAAAACTTGCCAATCCGAAACTCGACACCGATCGCTGCAGCATCCGGCCCTTCCGGGGGCTCTACCCGGGGCGCACTCACGCAGCCGGCGCACATAAGCAGCGCCGCGAATACCTTACGTCGCATCGATTTCCATACGAATTGCGCCGATCCTGAAAGGACAAAATATTTTGCCAGCTTGACACCGTGCTTCGGCGGTATCATCTTTTACGCATGAGACACTTGCGCGCATCCCTCCTGCTTCTGTGGATTATTCCGGCCGCCTCGTTCGCGCAGTCACGGGCCATTCACCTCGTCAAGGGTGACTGGGGTGATTCTTCCTGGAAAGTTCCGGCCGTCTTCACGGCTGCGCCCAATTCCAGCCTGAAGATCTCGCTCAAAGAATCCTGCCTCGTTCAGCTTTCGTGGAACGCCGAGGTGCGCACCGGATTTCCCGACATCAATCCTGTCGAATCCGGAGTTCAATTCAAACTATTCATCAACGGAACACCAATCGAACGCGTCAAAACAGCGGCCGGATCGTGGGGATCGAGTACATCTTCTGCCGTGCTGACGCTCACCCAGCAGTTTCCGGCCGGCGACTATACAGTGGAAGTGCGCGCGAAGGGAAGCTCACAGTTTCCATCCTATATCGCCAGCCGTCATATGACATTGACTGCCTTCCGTGCCAGTCAGGTGGATGGCCTGTGATTCCGCAAATCAACCGCCTGAAAACAAGCGGAGCATAGAAGAAGCCCGGGATGAGACGAACCTCCATTCTCATCTCTGCAACTCTTCTGCAGTGTACCCATTATCCGCCGCCGAACTACATCGCGCTGGCCCTGCTTGCGCCTTCGAAACTTTCCGTCAGCGTATCGATCTCAAAACTCAATGGAGCAAGCGGGCTTGTGATTCGAAACGCTGCGAGCGGCGAGACAATCTCAGGAGTCACTGCCAACGGCGTCCAGACCTTTCAACAAACTGTTTCACTCGGGGGACGCTACGATATTCAAATCGCATCGCAGCCCTCCGGAAAAACCTGCACCGCGGCAAACGCAACGGGCACAGCGTACGGACCGGTAACCGTAAGCGTCACGTGTCCGGCCAACGCCTACGATATCTTCATTACAGCTGCGACGGTTGCGCCTAACGTTGGCCTGTCGGGCATGGATGCGATCTGCAACGCAGATTCCCTCCGAACCACGAGCAACATTTACAAAGCAATGCTCGGCGCTTCGGGGCGGAGAGCCTGCTCAACGCCGAACTGTTCGGGAGGGGCGGCCGAACACACAGGCTGGGTTCTCGAATCCAACACTTCCTATTACCGTCCGGGGACCTCAACGCTGATCGGGACCACGAACGCCGCAGGAATCTTCTCCTTTAACCTTGTAAATGCCTGGCAGGGCGGATCTCATCCGTGGACCGGGTTGAACGCAGACTGGACCTCTTCGAGCAGCAACTGTCTGGACTGGACGTCACTCAGCGCGGGTCAGACCGGCACGGAGGGCGCAGCGCCGGACAATACGACCGGGGCTCTGGACGCGTTTGGTCCTCTCGCCTGCAGCAACACCTGGCCCGGCATCATTTGCGTCGCACAGTGAAGCGATCCTCCCGCGCAACCGCGCCGAAATTTTTGCACGCTTGACGCCTGCATGCGGCACCGCACGCAATCACAATGACCCCCGTTGCCCGCGTGATGGGCGTTCGATCCGCGCGAGTTTCCCTGATTGCGCTCGGGCTCTACAGCCTTTTTTTCCTGCGGCCGCTGGTTTCGCATGAGTGGCTCGACGACTCGCTCGGGTTCCGAGACTGGGATCTGAACTTCTTCTACGCGGAGGCCGTGCGAAAATCGGTCGTGGAGTATCACGAAATCCCGTCATGGAATCCGTTTTACAACGGCGGTCTTCCCGTCTTTGAAAACCCGCAGGTGCGCCTCTTTACACCCGCGATGATCCTGACCTTGATTTTTGGAACCGTTCCCGGAATTAAACTTTCGATACTATTTCACTGGATTCTGTGCGCTGCCGGATCTGCTTATCTCTTCTGGAGAGTGCTCCGACTGCGGACCGCTGCTGTGCTGGCGGGATCGATTCTGTTTCCATTTTGCGGCTACCTGCCGCAGCATTTGTTCGCGGGCCATGCAAACGCCCTGTCGGTTACTCTTTGCCCGTGGGCTCTCGCTTTTTTCCTGCGCTGGATCCGTTTGAAATCTCTCCGTTATGCCCTCCTCGCGGCCGGCGTAACCGCCTGGATGCTCTGGGACGGCCATCCGTACGGCTTTCTCCAGTTCCTCCTCGTCGCATGCGCGTTTGTTTTTTTCGAATCGCTCGCGCGGCGCAGCCTTGCTCATTACAGAAGTCTGGCTTTGTTTCTTTTGTTTACGTTTGCGTTCAGCGCGCCGCGGATCATTCCCGAAGCGCAATACATGATGCGATTCGGCGCCTACTACAGACCGGACACACAGGCCGTAAGCCTTTTTCAAATATGGGATGCGTTTACTTCGCAGAATCAATTCCCGTTACAGGCGGCGCGATCGCCGAATCAGGAGTATGCGTGGTGGGAGTACGGAAACTACATCGGCATAATACCCTTTTTGATTCTCATCGTGTCAGCGCCTCTCCTTCGCCGACGGCACTGGCCCCTGCTCGCTGTCCTGGGCGTTCTGCTCCTCCTCATGATGGGAAAATTCCATCCGCTCTCCCCGTCGAGTCTGCTTGCGCACGTCCCAGGATTCTCAAACACAAGAATCCCGATGCGCTGGAGCGCCTGCTTCGTCCTTGTGCTCGCGCTCGTGATGTCGCTTCTCCTGGAACGAATGATTTTATTTCTCCAGCGCCGCGTGTCCGCCCGGATCGTCCATGCAGCATCTATGATTCTCGCCCTCGGCCTCGCATATGATCTGAAGCGAAATCATGATCCGCTGCGAATGATCTTTCGCACGGGCGTCCATGCGAAGGACCTTGCAATTCGCGGGGACCGCAGCATCGAGACGGTTGCATCCCTGCCGGGATACGGCGCCGACTCAGCTCAGTTTCCCGCCGTATTGAATCATCTTTCTTTGAAGAACGGATACGAAGCCCTGCTCTCGCCGAGGCCGGTGCGGGCGGCCGGCGATCCAGACTATCGCGGGGAATTCTATCTTGATAAGGCGGGAACGCGCGCGACGCCGCTTCGCTGGTCTCCCGGTTCCATCGAATTTTCCCTGGAATCAAAGGGCAATGACTCACTCATCGTAAACCAGACCTTTTTCCCGGGCTGGTCGGCCGACCGCGGCTATTCTGTCGGTTCATCCGACGGCCGACTCTCCGTTCCCCTCCGCGCCGGGATGAACTCATTTACCATCTGTTATGCGAGCCCGGGGGTTGCACAGGGTACGGCCGGCGGCTGCCTGCTTTTGGCCGCAGGATTGATCTGGAGTCTGCGCAGGCGGATCGCGGCGCGCATCAGGAGACATTGAGCATGCTTGAAGATTACTGCAATTCCAGGAGCGATGACGCTCAGATGCAGATCGCGCTGCGCCTGGCGCAGCTGGCCCTTCCGATCTGGCGCCGTCACCTCGAAAAAGATCCGGATTGTATCGCGCGAATCAATGCGTCGATCGGGCCGGAGAACCGGGTACGCGGTGGAGCGGGAGGCATCCCGCGCGATCTGCCCGAGCGCGCTCTGGCTGCCATCGAGAAAGCGCGCCAGACCGGAGAAGATCCGCGCACGAGCCGGCCATTGAACTTCTATTTCGCAACATTTCTTGAACCGCTCACCGTTCCAGCCTGGGACGATTTTCTGCCGCCCTCCGTCCGCCTCGTCTTTACAGCGGTGTTCAACATGCTCGCTTTCTGGCTCAAGGGCCGGTTGAACGATCATAATGAAACTCATATATATGTTTCCATCAATCAATCGATTGATGCGCTCTTGCAGGAGAAGATCGCGAGCGAACAGGAAATCAACGCCCTGCTTAAGGAATATGAAGGTCCGGAGCACGCGCGCACTGCCGTGGAACGCGAAGAACCTGCCGGACAGCCGCAGGACCTGATGCAGAGCGCGTATGCGAAAATCATTGATCCGACTGCCGGGATGCCCTGCTGCCCGAAGTGCAAATCGGATGACATTCGGG
>CAZUJO010000318.1:0-4828 GCA_964619995.1 uncultured Leptospiraceae bacterium | reverse complement strand
GTAGGCATCTTCCCTCTTGTGCTCGCGCTGAATGTGCTCGGCGACGCGCTTCGCGACGCACTCGATCCGAAATCGGTCACTACCCGGCCGGGATAGAGAGATCTAGATCTAGATCTAGATCTGGAAGCGGGAAGCTGTGGATAGCAGTTCGTCCGACTTCTCGCGCAGGGTGCTCGCAAGCGTGCGGAGCTCGTGCGTTCCGGAGCTGACCGTTTGCGCAGTCGTGGCCACGTTGCCGATTGTCGTTTCGATTTCGCGCGTCGCTCTTTTTTGCTCCGTGAGGCTCGTGAGAATGTCGGCTGACGTGGAAGTCAGGCCGCTTGCGTTGTCGGAGATATTCTGCGTGTCGATGACCTGGAGGCTGATGCGCTCCATAACTGTTTCTGCGAAACGATCGATCTTCTGAACGTCCTGGACAATTCCGCCGAGGTTGCCCGCAACCGATTCAACCTGCACGGTTCCCTTCTTGATTGAATCGAGCGCTGCGTTGATGAGCGTGGTTACTTCTTTCGCGCTCTGCAGCGTCCGGTCGGCAAGCTTCGTAATTTCCTGCGCGACGACGGCGAAGCCGCGGCCTGCGTCTCCCGCCCGCGCCGCTTCAATCGCCGCGTTCAAAGAAAGCAGGTTCGTTCTGTCGGAGATTTCAGTAATGATGCCTACAAACTCGGTGATTTTCCCCGCTGTTTCCTGAATGAGTCCCATGGCGCGGGTCGCCTGATGGATCTGCTCTTCGCCGCCTCGGGCTTTGTCCGATGCGCTGCGCGAAAGGCCCGTGAGCTCCTGCATGGAGCCGCGCACTTCCTGGTTGGAGCGCGAAAGGAGCATGAGGCTCTGGTTGATTGCTTCCATGGATTGAACCGAGTCTTCGACTCGTCCGCTGACGCTTTCAGCCGAGGCCGCCATTTCTTCCATGGCTGCGGAGGCTTCTTCTGCGGCGGCCGCCTGATCCTGCGCGCCGGATGAAAACTGCTCGGAGAACGAAATCAGGTTCTCCGCAGACTTGCGAGTGTCGCCTGCAGTCGTCTGGATAAGCATGATCATCTGCTTGAGGTTCGTGATCATTTCATGCAGAGCCCAGGACAGTTCACCGACCTCGTCGCGAACATTGTAGTCCCCGCTGAATTCGCGCCGCAGATCGCCCTGCGAAACGTTCTTCGTCCACTCAATGAGATTGAACAATGGCCGGAGCGTGCGTGTTACGATGAAGAAGAGGAGGACAGCGAAGAAAATCGTGATCAGGACGCCAACGATGATAATCGAGAGCCGAACGCGGTTCATCTCTTTGGAATAGAGGTTCACGTTGATGCCGGAAAACATCATCCCGACGACGCTGCCGTCTTTGTTGCGAAGCGGCGTATAGGTTGCGGCATACTTCTGCCCGGCCACCTCGATTTCGCCGTGGAAGTCCTTTCCGCCTTTGAGGACGCGCTCTGCAACCTCGGGAGCGGCCTTTGTTCCGACAACGCTCTTCCCGTTTACGTCGCGAAGCGTGGAGGCAATCCGCGTGTCGCCCCGGAAGATGGTGAAATCAGCGCTGGTATATGCTTTGAGTTCGAATACAAGGGGTGAACTTTCGGTTTCGAGCATTTCGCGGCCCTTGTAAAGGGCACCGGAATCCGGATCGATTCTGTAATCGCCTGGAAAGCGAAAGTCTGCGTAGGACATGGCGAACGTTGTGTGTGCAGCCGTATCCGCTTCCATCATCTGTGCGATCTGTGAGCGGAGTGAGAATGCGACAAATAGTTCAATTCCGGCAACACTGCCGGCCAGCGCCAGAACGAATAGCGCCATGAATCGGAATCGCAATCCGAAACGGATGCCGCCTGTTGTCATATATAGGATTGTCGGCCGGTGCGGGCCGGGTCTTAATTTGAATTGCGCGCGGACCGCGGGGCCGCTTCATCTGTTTGTGGCTTTGCTATCCGTTCAAGGACTCCGGGTGCACTTCCCGACGCGCCGAGGCCTGGCGAGGGCCGCTGACGGCATCTCTTTTGAACTGCAGGAGGGCCGAACGCATGCGCTCGTGGGCGAATCCGGCTGCGGCAAGTCGGTCACAGCCCTCGCCGTTGCAGGATTGATTCCCCGGGAAAGGGCCATAATTTCGGCAGACCGCCTGGAATTTAAGGGGATGGACCTTCTGGCCCTGGACCCCAGGAACTACCGGGGCCTGCGCGGACGCGATATTGCCATGATCTTCCAGGAGCCCATGACGGCCCTCAATCCCGTCATGCGTGTGGGAGATCAGATTCTCGAAGCCATTGTTCTGCACGAAGGACCTTCTGCCGGCGCGCGAAATCGCGTGATCGACCTGATGGCGGCGACGGGGCTTTCCGAACCGGATATTCTCTATAGTAAGTATCCGCACCAGCTGTCGGGCGGAATGCGTCAGCGGATCATGATTGCGATGGCTCTCGCGCTGAAACCTGCCGTGCTGATTGCAGATGAGCCCACCACTGCGCTCGACGTAACCGTTCAGGCGCAGATTCTCGAACTCATGAATCGCCTTCAATCCGACATGGGCACGGCGATTCTTTTGATTACGCACGATCTCGGAGTCGTCGCGCAGACGGCTCACACTTTGAGCGTTCTTTATGCGGGACAAGTTGTCGAGTATGGATCGGTTCGGGATGTGTTTGAGGAGCCCTGTCATCCCTACACCGAAGCGTTGTTTCGTTCTCTGCCTTCGCACGCGAAAGAAGGCGAACTCCGTCCGATTGCGGGCAGCGTGCCCGCTGCAACCGAATACGACGGACTCAAATCACCGTGCAGATTCTTTGACCGCTGTTCCTACCAGGATGATCGATGCTTTCGCAAAAGCGCGCGTCCTGGTCACGGATCGACCTGTGCGCGCGAAATGCTCACCGTTCAAAAGTGACGAACTCGATCAGATCCATCATTCTTTTTGACGTTATTCGCCATCCCGGAAGTTCCTGGACCGGGGAATTTGCGTACCGCATCAGAATCACCCGGTTCAGGCCTGCCCCTGCCAGCCCCTTCGCAAGGTCCCGCGCCGATTCAGGATCGTTTGCCTGATAGACACGGCCTTCGGCCAGACTGCGGGAAACCGCGCCGAGAAACGAGTGATGAGCGACGACGATCGCCTGGGGTTTTTCAGAATTGATGTATTGCGTGTACCCGGCGTTCTGCAAAAACGCGTGTCGATAAACGTTTCGTCCTTTCCAGGTGTAGCTGATTCCGTAGGCGGCCACGAGGAGGATGGCCGCTGTGGCCGGCCATTTGCGAAACGAAGGGTGATCGAGCGAGATGACCACGAGCATCAAATACGGCGCAAATGTGAGAGAGAGAAATCTTGGTCCCCAGGAATAGCCGCCGTCGCTAGGCGCGGTCGCCAGCACACCGATGGTCGGCAGAATCGAAATCACAGCCAGAAAAGCGCACAGAACTCCATGCTCTCGCCGCGTCCAGGGCAGAAACGCAAGGGCTCCGAGCAAAATGACCGGCAGACTCGTGAGAAGTCCAAGCGGGCCTCCCAGCAGAAGGATTTTCGCAATGTCCAGATGGGCTTTCCAGTCGAGTCCCGCTGCAAGAGCTGCATGAGAGCTTCCGCGATTGCCCATCGCATTGCCAAAGAACCACAGGTGAAATGCGACGACAATGCCGGCGCCAAGAGCGTACCCGCCGGTGAACGAAATCACATTCTTGCGCTGGAAAAAGAACAGAGCCGCTATCCACACCAGGGCGTGAATCAAACTCTCCGTGCGCAGAGACAGGACGAGCCCGAGAATTACGCCGGCAAAAACGGGTTTCGCGCGAATCTGCAGATTTTCTTTGCTGAGAAGATTTCTGATTCCCTCGAATTTGAAATCTTCTCTTGAGCTGATGAGCGCAAGCGCACCAACACCCATGGTCAGCGAGAGAAGAACTTCGGCGAGATCCATTCCGAACACCAGGGATGGTATAATCCATCCTGCGGAAAGGCCGGCTCCCCAGGGAACCCATGCGCGTCCCGGCAGCAGCTTTTCTGCCGCCGCCATGAAGCCTGCTATATATCCGAGATAAAGAAGTAAATGAAGGAACAGGAATCCTGCCGGATGGATTCGGAAAAATGGAGCGGCTAACAGCGCGTATGCGGCCTGGTAACCGTATGTGCATGCGCCGTCTTTGATGGCGTAAAAATACCACGGACCCGGTATGAAACGAAAGTCAGGATCAAAGTCCTCATGATATACGCATTTGAAATCGCCGCGCACGAGCAGTCCTCGGATCTGCAGCCACTTACCCATGCCGTCGGCGAACACGGACGTATCTGCGGGTATGCCGCGCGTTGCGCCGGCAAACGTGGCGGCGCCGAGAAGCAGCATAGATAAGAGAGCGATTCGAAACCTGTTGCCAGTCACGCGTCGAGGGTAACCCGACGCGGCCGCGAATCAAGGAGAAAAGTTAGGATGCCTGGTCGCGTCGCAGCACAGCGACGTGATCCAGGTTTCGATATCTTCCGCCTGCATCCATGCCGTAGCCCACGACGAAATGATCGGCAATGTCAAATCCTTGATAGTCGATCGTGCCGCGAAATGCGTGCTTGTCTCTTTTTACGAGCAGTCCTGCAATGCCCAGCGTCGCCGGTTTCTTTAGCCTGAGATGGTCGACCACGAAGTTCAACGTATGTCCCGTATCGATGATATCCTCTACAAGAAGCACGTGTCGTCCTTCGATCGGATCTTTGATGTCTTTGATGATCTTTACATTTCCGGACGACTGCAGTTCCGCTCCATAGGAGGACACTTCGAGGAAGTCGATTTCCGCCGGGAGCTGGATCGCGCGCGCCAGATCTGCAAGGAACATGAAGCATCCCCGAAGCACGCCGATC
>CAZUJO010000317.1:0-4830 GCA_964619995.1 uncultured Leptospiraceae bacterium | reverse complement strand
CCATTCGACCACACAGCGATTCCGTAGTCATTGGAGTGAAATCGGATGGCGCGGATTTGACCGGCCGGTTCGTACGTGAGGGTCAGCGCGCGGTGAACAAAATCCTTCCGGAGGTAGGAGACAAACTGCGCCTCGTAGACTCCGGAATGCAGAGTTGGGCCGATCAGCTGCATGGGATGATCTGACACTGTCGCAGATACGAATCAACGCATTTTTCAGGCAGCATCATTAGAGATTTACGAGCTTGCCGAGTTCATCTTCGAACTTCTGCGTCAATCGTTTCCAGTCATCGTGGAACGCAGAGACAAATGAAGTGAATGAATCTTTCGAATAGGAGCCCGGATAGTAGGCCTCCATGATGAGGTCGCCTGCTTCGTCGCGGTAGAATCGCGCGAGCATGGCGTCGGAGTTCAGCCTGTTTACAAGCGACAGCATACCCTTCTCGTTCTTTCTGCCTTCGTCCGTTGCAATTCTATAAAACGTGATGAGGTATCCGGCGCCCTTGCGCTGGATGTGCATATCCGGCACCGATTCTTTCGTTTTGCACGAAAGTCTTGGGCCGCTTTCGCCGGGCTTTGTCTGACATGTGTAGCCAAGAAATTCCAGATGGGTCTGGAACATGCCGAAATTCTCGTCTGTTTCGTCCGAAAGAAGAGGGGCGGCGGCTGCAAGCCACAGGGCGCCGATGATGGTCGCATAACGTTTCAAAGCGGATGTTTCTCCACGCAGTTGCTGCGGCATTCCTGTTCAATTGATGTGCAAACGAGGGCCGCGAAAATCCCTGTCGAATCGGCACAGGAGCTCGAACAGGTGTTTCGCGCGTAGCTCTGCTGCACGAGTACGCATTGATTGAAGTTGCTTTTGCATCGGCTGACGCAGTCAGCGTGCGAGAGGCAGCCTGCCGTAAACAGAGAGATCAGGCAGGCGGCTGCGAACAAACGAGTTCTGCGCAAAAACATCACAGGCCCATCGGGTGCTGATCGCGCTGGATGCCGTTCTGGCGCATGCGAACCAGGATTTCGCACAGGTAATCGATGCACTCTGCCTGGGTTTTCGCTTTTGTTTCGTCTTTTCCCCAGACATAGATTCCATGATTGCGCACCGCAACCGCGCAGGTGGCCGGATACTTTGAAATTGCGTCGCGCAGTGAATCCGTCAGATCGCGCTCTCTGGCTGTGTTGTCCACAACGGGAAGCGTAAACACATCATGGTAGCCGTGGCCTTCAAGGCCTTTGATCATTTCAAGTTCCGTAAATTCGAGAACGGAAATGCGTTCTTCCACGCGGCGTGCATACATTGTGGCAAGCACTACGTTCGGCGAGTGAGAGTGCAGAACGGCTCCGGCATCGCGCAGATCGAAGGCCGACATGAACAGAGGCGCGCATTCCGTAAGCTTGAGTTTTTCATTGCGCGGTTTCTTTGTGATTTCCCCGCGCAGATCGAGCTCGAAGATATCTTCCGGCTTGATCTTTTCTTTTTCAACGCCGCTCGGCGCCATGAAGATTGTATCGCCGCGCTTGATGGAGACGCCGCCTCCCGTTCCGCTCACCCATCCGAGTGTGTAGAAGTTGCGGCAAATCTCGCAGATCAGTTCGCGCGCCGAATCCCTTTGAACAGGACTCATTTCGCGCACGGGTTCTTGCTGGAAACCGATGGCCATGACGGCCAGATAAACCGTTTCGGGCGCCCACGGCCAGTGAAAATCCTCGGGCAGTCCGCGATTGGGGGCGAGGCTAGAAGGATGTGTCGAATCGCACGTCCGAGGTCTGTTCCACAAAGTCGAGGTGAAAGTAGCGATCGCGGATTTCCTGCTGAAACTTGCGTTCCTGAAAGATATTGTAGCGCGCGGCCGACGCGGCGCCCCCCGTAATGTTTGCGGCGTAAAACGCAAGCCCGAGCAGCCCCATGACGATCGATCCTCCGTGCCCTGTATGAGCGCGCGTCTCGAGATGATTCATGTAGATTGCCGATCCCGCAAGAACGGTCGTAAATCCGAAGGCCGATACGCCGTCCGCGTAGTTATGCGCGTAGAACTGACCGGCGCCGGGCAGAAGGGCCGAGAGCGCTCCGCCCAGCCACACGCTCTTATGCGGAATCTCCTCGTATCGCATCATGGCGGTCAGTGTTTCTGAAGCAGCGCGGCGGACGGCCTCGTTCTCCGTTCCCTTCTGGAGACGCTCGTAGTGCGCCCGGGCCCGCTCGAAATCACCGTCCTCAAGATAGAGAGTTCCGGCGAGAAGGCGCCCCAGGTCTTTTTGATTTTCGGATGCCGATGACTCCTCGAGAATTCCCTGGTCGTTCAGAAATCGGCTGCGAAAGTTCAGCTTGAGGTCGGCGAACATTCGGACATAGACAACTGAAAAGGATCCACCCTGAAGACCTTCCACGGCCTGACGAAAGCGCCGTTCACGGAGGAGAGCGAGTCCGAGCTTCGCGCGCAGACCGTCGGTGGACTCGTTTTCAATGGCGCGGTCGTATTCAATTCTCGCCGCGGAATACTCTTTCTTCTTATAGTAGAAGTCCCCCATTTGTTCGTGACTTTTCTCGGCCGCGGCAGATACCGGGATCAGCGCGAGCATGAAGATTATCCCGAGAATCTGGATCCTGTCGGCAGTGCTCGTCATTGCAGAATGCAAATCCGCACCGCCCGCCGCGCCGGGCGAGGAAAATCCGGTCGTTTTTCGTCCGCTGTTGTATCTCATCGACCGCCATACGCAGGAGTCCACGCACTATGACGGGCCGCGGTGTCCGATGTATCCATCCTGCGCGGCCTACGGTGCCCGGGCCATCCGTGAACATTCATGGCTGGGCGCCCTCCTGTTTGCCGATCGGCTCTTCTTTTCGGAGTCAGGAAACCTGTCCGAGAAGTATGTCATCGTGCCCCGCCGCATGTCCGAATCCCCGCGTTTTTACGATCCCGTGTCGGATGTCCTGCCGATGGGAGAAAACAGGCCCTCTCTCCTCCTCGAAGACTTCTCAGAGTAGTTGACCGGATTCTGTCTCATAGACATAATACCCTCAAGACATGCACGGTCTGAAGACTCTCGCACCGCTTCTCGATCACCCGGACTATCCGGCGGCGAGAGATCCATTTTACTTTTCGCGGGCAATCCGCTCCCTGCGTTCGCCGCTCGATCTGCTCGATATGGAGAAGGGCGTGGAGATGCTGCGCTCCGTCATGGACGCGAAGGGCAAGGTCCTCGTGGTCGGGGACCGTGACGTCGACGGCGTAAGTTCGGCAGCGCTCCTTGGAAATTTCCTGCGTCAGCAGCATGAAAAGCGCGGAGGCCTGCTCGAAATGCGCGTTTCCGATCATGGAGACGACTACGGTCTTTCCGGCAGTCTCTTTGAGGGCGTCAGAGACTCGGGCGCTCATCTCGTAATTCTGCTCGACATGGGATCCTCGCACGGTCCGGAGATTCATGCGCTCATCGATTCGGGAAAGCGCGTCATTGTTCTAGACCACCACCAGATCGGCGACCGCGCGCCTTCGCACGATCTCTGCGCATTCATCAATCCTCAGCGAAACGCGCACGTTCATGAAAATGAAGGAAAGATCCCGACAGTTGGTCTTGCCTTCAAATTCCTGTTTGGTTATGCGCTCTCGCATGTGTCTGAATGGAGTAACTATGTTCGCGTGAACGGCACGGTCTATCGGTGCGGCTCAATCGAGGCGGGCAGGGGAGCTCCGGTCGAATCTGTGAAAGAGGCGGATGCTGACACACTGGATTTTCTCGCGCGCGAAAAAGAAAGAATTGAAAGGGCCCACCATCCGGAGACGACCATAGGATCGCTTCTGCTTTCGCGCATCGTGGAAACGCGTCCCAGGCTGCTTGAATTTCTCATGTCCCTTTCAGATCTGGTCAGCATTGGAATGATCACGGACATGGTTCCTCTCGCGGGCGAGAATCGGTCTCTTGTGCGCATTGGCATCGGCATGGCAGGCAAGCGAGTCCGCAGAGGCGTAACGGGCTATCGTGCGCTCGTGCGCGAACTCGATCTGCCGGAATACGATCTGACCGGAAGAGATCTCGCATGGAGCATCGGGCCGGCGATCAATGCTGCCGGCAGAATGGGAAACACGGCCCTCGCGCTCGATCTCCTCATGAGCGATTCGGTTGAGCAGGCGCAGAAGCTTGCGCGCGACCTGAAGCAATTGAACCGGAAGCGGCAGGACAGAACCAAACAAAACGAAAAGATTGTGTCACAGTATTTTGAGGATCATCCGCACAAGACAGAGCGGCCTGTGATCTTCTGCTATCATGAGTCGCTTGAGCCCGGCGTCTCCGGCATCATGGCGACGCGCCTGCTTGAAAAATACGGAAAGCCTGTAATTTACGTAAATCCGGACGGGAAGTGGGCGCGCGGTTCAGCGCGGGGAAGCGGTCACAACGTGCTTCAGCTGCTCGATACAGCTTCGCATCTCTTCATCCAGTTCGGCGGTCATCCGGAAGCAGCAGGCTTTTCAATCGAATACGGCCGCATTGATGAGCTCGAAGAGATTCTCGTCGAGAGCGCCGGAAGAATGGATCTGCGCACCGTCAGCACGGAAATCGTCGAACATCTCACGCTTTCGCCTGAGCAAATTTCGACGAGGCTCTACGCTGAGATCCGGCACATGGAGCCTTTCGGCCAGGGAAATCCAGAACCAATGATCCGCATTCCTTCCGCGGAAATCAAAGACCTGAACATCACGCGCACAGGCCTCCACGCGCGGTTTCGCATCCGCGGCACGAATGTTGAATTCGTTGCATGGAGGCAGGCAGATTTCTTTCAGAAGGTTTCGGGCCCGGTCGATTTGATCGGCTGTCTGGAGAGAAGTCTTTTCGC
>CAZUJO010000316.1:872-4832 GCA_964619995.1 uncultured Leptospiraceae bacterium | reverse complement strand
GCCGCATCCTGATCGGTTATGCGGCGTTCAACTCAGTTGCGTACGCAGTGCTGCTTCTCTACGGCGCATTCGTGCCTGTCCGATTTCTGGTTTCCTTTGAATTCTTGATGGCGGTTTCGACGCCGACCGTAATTTTCTTTGTATGGATTTACACCCGCGATGCCGCGCGAAACGGCCGCGAAATTGACCGCAATCTCCGCAACATCTGGTGGATCCTGATTGCCGTGATTGCCGCCTACATTGTAAGTCTTGCCGCAGGCATCACCCAGATTCTCTGGTCGCGCGGAATATGGTTCACAGAGAATGATGTGCTGCATGTAGGAATGATTTACTGGGTCTACAAAATCGGAAAAACTCTTCCCGAAAATCTGCAGGATGCCGGCTAACGGGAAAAGAAGCGCTCTGATGGGACGGGGCGCTTTGCTTACATAACATATTCCGGCGGCCGGACAATTTCAGTTTTCTACGTTACGAGCTCGGGCCCAGCTCTCCCCGATTCACGCGTAACCACCACCGGTGCGGCCAACTCCCGGGGTGTCTTGCTTCCACGGTACCTGCCTCTCAACTGGTTGTAACTGCACCAACTGCACGTATTTTGTAACCAACGACATCCCGCGCCTCCATGGATCCTCGTTGTTGAGAAAATTTACCTGATTTTTCATAATATTGTTTCCAGACGGATAACGAACGTTATGCGGAGATAGAAATCAGGAGGTAACATGATCGCTCAACGAATGATCGTCTTGCTGCCGGCGCTCGCAATGCTCGCTATTTGCGGCTGCACCGGCATATCGCTTCCGGCAATGTACGGCGCGCCGGTCGCAAATACAAATCCAGCGCGGGAATATTCCGCTCCGGTCGGCGGTTACCGCGGGGGCCTGCTGTTCCACAAGAACACTGTTGCAGGCCCCGTTGGAAACGCGAAGGCACTCGAAACAGGCAAAGCCTGCTCCCATTCGGTGCTGTATCTTTTTGCTTTTGGAGATTCAAGCATCGATTCTGCGAAAGCAGATGGCAGCCTGAAGAAGGTCGCGTCCGTGGAATACGAGGAGCTGGGAGTTCTTGCGATCGGCTATCACCGCTTCTGCACCATTGTTCGGGGGGAAAAATAATATGATATTGCGTCTTATTGTTCTTTCTTTAGTATTCTTTGCTGCGGGCGCCGGTTGTGCGGTCGGACCGGTCAACGGTCTGGTGTTCTCTTCCACAAGTTTCCCGGGTGAGATCAATCCAGCAAACGACGTTTCTCCGAAGAAATCCGGGCAGGGTTGTGAGAGAATGTTCCTGGGTTTGATTGCTTTTGGAAATGCCGGCGCGGGCGACATTGCCAACGAAAACGGCATCAAGAGGATCGCCAGCGTCGATCACTCCACAACCAACTTTCTACAAATTGTGTACAGCAGCTACTGTACAATCGTGCAGGGGGAGTAACAGATGAAACGACTAATCATTTTGACAGCTTCGATTCTTCTTCTTACGGTTTGCGCTTCCTGTGTTTCCTCTCCTGTGCAGGGAATTCTTTTCACAGGGACAGAGCAGCACGTCTATATGACGGGAGGAAGCCAGATCGGCAGCGGCCAGATCCTGAAGCGGGGACAGTCCTGTTCATTTGGCTCGTACCTGTTTGGGTTCTTTCTCGTCTTCTACGGCGCTGGCGGCAGCACAGCGGACGCTATGACGAACGGGGGAATTACGAAGATTGGATCCGTGGATCGATCTTCGCTTTCCATTCTCGGACCCATTTTCTACCGCGAATGCGTGGTAGTCTGGGGCGAATAACGTTCAATGAAAGCCCGCCGGAAATGGCGGGCTTTGTTTTTGATCAGTCGTCCGTAACCGCGCCGAACTCAGCGCTGCCCACGAGCTTCCCATATTTATACAGAACCCCTTTCTTAACCGTGGGTTCGGGAGCTTTCCATTCTTTGCGGCGGGCCCCGAGTTCCTCAGCAGTCATGTGAACCTGAAGGAGATTCTCGGTCGCATCAATGGTAATGACATCCCCTTCGCGCAGGAGCGCAATCGGCCCTCCGACGGCTGCTTCCGGAGAAACGTGCCCGACGACCATGCCGTAGGTTCCCCCCGAAAATCTGCCGTCTGTAATGAGTCCCACGGAGTCTCCGAGACCTTTGCCGATGAGCGCCGAAGTCGGAGAGAGCATTTCGCGCATTCCAGGGCCGCCGCGCGGACCTTCGTAGCGAATTACGAGAATGTCGCCCGCTTTGATGCGGTCGTTCATGATGGCGTCCATGCACTCTTCTTCCGAATCAAAGACGCGTGCTTCGCCGGTCATCGCAGGGCTTTTGACGCCGGACGTCTTTGCCACCGCTCCGCCTGGCGCCAGGTTTCCGCGAAGAATCACGAGATGTCCGCGCTTGTACAGCGGAGAATGGAACGGCAGAACCACCTTCTGGCCGGCGGGCGGCGCATCGGGAACGTCCTTGAGATTTTCTGCGACCGTTTTTCCTGTAACCGTCATGCAGTCGCCGTGCAGAAGCCCCGCTTTCAGGAGCATTTTCATGATGAGAGGGACGCCGCCGACTGCGTGAAAGTCGACCGCAAGGTATTTACCGGAAGGTCTCATGTCGGCAAGGTGAGGCACTTTGCGGCTGATCTCTTCAAAGTCGTCTATCGTCAGGGGAATTCCCATGTCGTGCGCAATGGCCATCAGATGAAGGACTGCATTTGTGGAACCGCCGGTTGCCATGACCACGGCAATCGCATTCTCGAAAGCCTTTCGCGTCATGATATCGGAGGGCCGGATGTTTTTTTCCACCAGGCGCACGAGCGCCTCTCCGCTTTCTTCGGCCGATGTTTTCTTCTCTCCCGAAGGCGAGGACATCTGCGATGAATTCGGAAGGCTCATTCCCATCGCTTCGATGGCGCTCGACATTGTGTTTGCAGTGTACATGCCTCCGCAGCTTCCCGTAGAAGGGCAGGCGTTCTTTTCGATATTTTCAAAATCGTCGCGAGTGATCTTTCCTGCCTGATATGAACCGACTGCTTCAAATACAGAAACGATGTTGAGATCTTCGCCCTTGTATTTGCCGGGGAGAATCGTTCCGCCGTAGACGAAGATTGCCGGGATGTTCAGGCGCGCCATGGCCATCATCGCGCCCGGCATGTTCTTGTCGCAGCCGCCGATTGCAAGAACGCCGTCCATGAGCTGGCCGCGGCAGACGGTCTCGATGGAGTCCGCGATGACTTCGCGGCTGACCAGAGACAGCTTCATTCCCTGCGTTCCCATGCTCATGCCGTCGGAAATCGTGATGGTTCCGAAGGTTTGCGGCATTCCTCCCGCGTTCTTGACGCCGCGGCACGCCGCTTCTTCGAGAGGGCGGATTCCCGCGTTGCAGGGAGTGATGGTGCTGTGGCCGCTGGCCACACCAATGACCGGTTTGCCCCAGTCCGTCTCGGAAAAGCCCACAGCGCGAAGCATGGCGCGGTTCGGCGCGCGGCGGTCCCCTTCGGTTATGTTTTTCGAGTTCCAGTTCAGATCGGTTTTTGTGGCCATACGTCGATCTTGTGCGGATCGGCCACGCGTCAAGTAAACGAGATCACGCGTAAATTCGCGGCGGAGCCAAAAAGTCCCGCCCCTTGCGGGGCGGGCAGAGGAAGAACCTAGGACGGTTTGCTTTCCCGCGCATACCAGTCGATATTGCGCGTTACATACATGACGGTGCTGAGAATCACGAACAGTCCGATCGATCCCGCCAGAAGTGAATACATCTCCAGTTGCAGCACAACGTACAGGAAAAGATACAGGCCGGAGAGAATGCCGAGAAGAATTCCCGTGCGCTTCTTAGACTGAAGCACTTTCAGGCTGTAAGCCGCAATCAGACCGATGTCTGCAATCGATGCGAGGGCATAGGCCGGCGCGAAGCCGATGTGTTCCGCAAGCGAGAGAAGAAGCAGAAAGAACAGGCTGAGAGCAAGTCCAACAAAGAGATACTGAACGGGATG
>CAZUJO010000316.1:0-862 GCA_964619995.1 uncultured Leptospiraceae bacterium | reverse complement strand
GGATGAATCTGCAGGGATGCGACCGCTTCGAATACGAAGAACGTCAGGAACGTCAGCGCGATGAACAGCATTCCATATTTCGAAGCGCGTTCAATCTGTGCGTATATGTCCACGGGCATGAAGAAGTCGACCCCGAAGCTGGACGCGTCTTCGCCTTCCGCCAGGTTCTCTCTGTATTCTGAGTTCTTCATTTCCTGTAAGAAAGATTCGGGATTCTGCGGTTTGATGATCCATTCGGCCGTAAATCCCGTTTCATCAATCGTGCGCGACGACGGAAGAAGGGATCCCGAGAAGTTCGGGTGACGCCAGTTTGATTTCATTGTGATATTGAGCGTTCGCGCGGACGGGAAGAAGTGGAGCCTCTGCGTTCCGAGCAGACGGAAGCGGACCACTGCAGTGTGAGTTCCCGCGTCCAGGGCCGGGACAACGGCGCGGATCTGGCGTGCATTTTCTCCGTCCCGGAAGCGAATCTCCTTTCCGTCGATCTCGGCCCGCGAGAAATCCGTTTCTGACATTCGCATGCCGAATAACGTCAAATGCGAGGCCGGCATGGCATGCGGCAGATCGAACACGAGTTTCATCTGCACGTCCGCAGAATAGAAAGGAATCAGAAAGATTCCCCGGTTTCTGGTTTCGGCGTTTACCGTGCCGCTGATTTCTGCGCTGGCGGCCAGGGTCGATACTTTCTCTGTTTCGAGAGCCGCGCCGATTTCGTGATGGTTCCCCCACAGGTTTCCGGCGTTTCGCGTAATGTCATCACGCCGTTCTTTTCTCTCCTTGGTAAGTGAACAGATGTAGGCCGTGGGCAGCCAAAGCAGGGTGGAAAGCGCGCTGATCAGGGCCATTTTTAGTGTAAGTCTTA